>JBEBGB010000559.1:0-3698 GCA_040081675.1 Vicinamibacterales bacterium | reverse complement strand
GAGGCATCATGTTGACCGAGGCGAATGACTGAAGATGCCCGTGCGTGAAGACTCTTCGAAGGAGCAAGACCAACAAGATCTGGTTTTGTACGTCTAACGCCTGCCGCTCACCTGCGGCACGCGCGTCCATGATGCTATCGCGCAACAGGCGACGGCGCGAGCCGGCGCCGGTGCCGTCAGGTGCAGCGGCCGGTTAGACCAGCCGAGAGAGCACCACCGACGGTCGATTCGAGACTGAAGCACCACGCCGAATTCCGTGGCCAGCGGCGCCAGCCCGATGCACAACGTGAATCGCCACGCGCGTGTCACGGCTACCGAACGACTGTGAATGCCCGTGCGTCGTGGCCAAATCGAACGGTACGGCGATGCCGCCGAAGCCGCACCCCGCAACTGCGACGCCCGACGCCGCGCCGCCGATGGACCCGACGGCCCCGCAGCCGCAACCCACCCTTGCCGGTGACTACGAACATGCTCGAAGAGAACGCAACGCTCGCCGGTGATCTGCCTGAGCGGAGCACCTCGTTGAACTCGCGAAGATGCTCGAGCGTAATAGCCATACCCAAAGAGTTGGTTCTTGGTCGGTCTAACGTCGCCGCTTCAGCCGCGGCGGCTCATCATTCCACCAGCCGCCGACGGCTGCAACCGCCTGTTAGCCGGCTATGTCGTCTCCGCGAGAACAACAAACAGATGGTCCACTGTCCTGCTCCACAAAGCCTCGATGGACCGCGCTCCTCGCTGCTTCGCCACGGCTGACAGGTCCTCGTACAGGGAGCGCCGGTTGCTCTCTTCGCTCCTCAAGAGAGTGTCCGCCGTGGAGCCCGGCGCCAGACGGCTGCTCATGACGGACCAAGTCATCTTCTCCCGGGTATTCTGGCGAGCGCGCTCGAATAGCTCTCCTTGAATCCCATCAAGTACAGTGCGCATTTCGAGCGCCGCGCCGCTCTGGTGCCCAACGTTGAGGCGTGCCTGCTGATACGCGACTACTGCAGCATCGAAGCGGCCGACAACCAGAGGGAAACGCACCAGCAGCAACTCGCGAACTCGCTCATGACGACGGTGCGCCGTCTGGAGAGCTTGATACCCTTCCTGAGCACGGCGTGCCCAGTCGACTGCTGAAGGGGTCCCCAAATCGGCGACCTCAACAATGTAGTTGTTCGCCGAGATACCCGTTGATGACGTTATCGAATTGATTCTTAGATCAATTCCAGGTCGATACTCCGGCATCTCTGGCAGAAGTTGACCGACGCTCTGAAGAGCGAATCGAGCCCTTTCGTCGAATCGCGTCATTGGTACGCTGTAGGCCTCGGTTGGTCGTGCCTCAAGTACAGAGATCTGCCAATCGACTTCCTCAGCGGCTTCCTGCACTGATGGTGCGATTCTCGCCGCGCTTCGATAGTGATCCAGCCATGTATGCAGCTGATTGCTCAGCTTCTTCAGGTCGTCCACTTTGTCTTTGTCCGGCTAACGTCGCCGCTTCAGCCGCGGCGGCTCATCATCGCCTCGGCCGCCGACGGCTGCAAGCGGTTGTTAGCCGGCTACCTGGGTGGAGCTGTACTGGTGCTTCGCAGTTCGGACAGCGCTTCGCGCACCGCGGTCACGGCGGAGCGTCGCTGTCGTTCGTTGGGCGTGACGATTTGAAAGCGGATCTCAAGATCCAGAGCCGGAAAGTGCTCGTGAAAGTCCGCCGCCTCAACCGGAAATCTCTGGAGAACTGCTTCTGAGCCATTGATGTCGAGTTCCCAAGGGACGGGATAGCTCACGTGACGGGACGGCTCGGATATCCCTGGGCGGAACAAGAGGATTCTGAGTCCACTAGGGGACTTCTGGGGGACCCAATTGGCCCGCTGAACGAGGCCCCAGCGGTTCAGAACGTCGCTGTTACCAGCTGCGAAGGAATAGATGACTTGACCATCGCGACTCAACGGGTATGCACTTCGGAGGTCCCGGAGGAGCATATGATTCGGCGCGCTTGCGGACAGGGCTACAGCAAGGCGAGCTTCGACCGATCGAACCGCTCTGGCGCAGATGTCGGCCATTAACTTGTCAAATACTGGATGGCCGCCTTCAAGCAGCGTTTCGTAGGCCCGCCAATCGGCGAACTGGCTGTAGCGCTGGCGGGTGAGGGTTGTGAGCGCTTCATTGCAGAACACCCCTGGCCCATCGCCGAATGTACGTACGCACTCAATCAATGGTCGAAACATATCGGCGTCCTCGATGAGGCCCGCTCTGGTAAGTTCCGCGATGCCGAGCGCAGAAAGGAACGGTTCTGCGCTCGGCACGTCAGGGGGCTGGATGTTTCGAAGCAACTGGTTCAGGCACTCTCTTCGAACGCTGAGCGACATGGCCGTAAATCGCTCGACGAGCACGTTGGAGGTCTCGCCCCAGCTTGCCGCGCTGCAGTCGACAGCTTCAGGCTGACTCTGCGCACGCGCTGGCGACGCCACCTGCGCGCAAAGAATCGCCCACATCAGCATGAGCAGCGCGGAAAGGAGCGTGTCTCGCGCGAGCTGGCCCGGCGTGTCAAAACGCATTTGTTTGGCTCTTGCCGATTGTGTCCGGCTAACGTGCGCGCTCACCCGCGCCGGGAAGCGGCGCGCGAGCGACGCGGCGGCGTCGGGTGCAGCGCGAGGTTGGGCGGCTGATCTCATGATTCGTCAGCCTGGAAGTACGTCGTGCCACGACCAGGCTGGTAAACATCGTCGGGAAGTCGAAACACGACGCGCGTCATGGCGTCTTCTGGCGGCACAAACATGACCGCGACCGTTTCGTCAGACGTGTGAAGAAGTGTCCCGCCACTGATCCAACATTCAAACACGGTTACCAGGTATTCGATCTCGTGGCCATCACGATTGCGCACGCGGCAGGACTCGCCACCCACGACAGCCGCGACGCGCTCTGGAACAACCAGCAGCCCCGTTTCCTCCAGGGTCTCGCGCACGACAGCCTGAGCGGGAGTCTCCCCAGGCTCGATGGCGCCCGCGGGAAGACTCCACGTACCGTCCGGTCGCTGATGAACCAGCAGCCGACCCTCCGCGTCGCGCACCAGTGCGGACACGGCCGGGATGAGGAGAAGCTCGGGGCCGACTCGCTCGCGTAGCGCCCTGTAGTACCGGGAGATCGCCATCAGCTTGGGCCACCTGCCGGTGCCGGATCAGTACCGGGCTTCGCCAGAGGCGGGCCAAAGAAATGAAAGGCACGTCGCTCAAAACCCCGGGACTCGTAGAACCGGTGCGTGTCGGCGCGCTGAATGCCTGAGTTGAATTCGACCCGGAGACAGTTTCGTGCCTGAGCGGCGACCGTCGCGGCATCGAGCAGTCGGCCCCCAATGCCGCGACCACGAACGGCTGCGGCGACGATCAACTCATCGAGGTGCCCAAAGGGACCTGCCGTTCTCAGGCTCTTGAGGATATGCAATGAGGCAAACCCTACGACACGTGCCTGGTCGCACGCCGAGAAGTAGACATAGCTGTCTGACGACAGGGCTTCGAGGAAAACCAGGCGGACCGCTTCCTCGTCCAATTCGCGACCGGGCCAGAGTTCTCGCAGAAGGTCGAGAATCTGCGGGAAGTCCTCTCTGTGGCTTCGCCGGACTTCAATCATCATCTCTGAAATTGTCCGCCCAACGTGCCGGCTCACCAGCGCCGCGCACCGCGCGATGATACGCCTGCTCGGCGGCGTCTGGTGCAGCCGGTGTTAGA
>JBEBGB010000558.1:0-3703 GCA_040081675.1 Vicinamibacterales bacterium | reverse complement strand
CGAGGGCGACCGGCGCCGACCGCGAGACCAGACGTGACATGTTCAGACTTGCCGACGTGTCCGCTCCCGTGGGAGCGCCAGAACGTTGATCGATCCGCCCGGGGGAATCGCGCGGGCTAGCGCATGAGCGTCGGTGCCGAGCGTCTGCCGCGAGCGCTCGTCGAGCAGTTGGTAGCGAGACTCATCGAGCAGCTGCAGCAATGCGGCCAGGGAAGCGCCGCGTTCCTCCAGCGCGTAGGGGCACAGCTCGAGAACGAGCGCCGGACGCAGATCCCGAAGTGTCTTCAGGCCGCCCCGGAGCGCGGCGACCTCGCCGCCGTCGATGTCCAGTTTGACCACGTCGACTCGAGAGGGCGTGTCACGCGCGACGAGATCGTCGAGCGTGATGCCGAATGCGCCGCGTGTACTCTGCCGTACGCCGTGATGAACGGCGTGTCCGTTCTGTGTGACGCCGGTGACCGGCCACGATGAGTACAACTCCGAAGGCGGAATCTCGTTGGCGGCGAGAACGGCGGCCTGGTACGCGGTGACGAGGGAAGCGAGATCGGGATTCAACTCCAGGTTGCGGCGAAGCGCGGCGAACGCGCTCGCGGTCGGCTCGACCGCAATCACCCGGCCTCCCGCGCCGACCCGGCGAGCCATGGGCAATGCGTGCGCACCGACGTTGGCGCCGATGTCGATGGCGACGCCGCCCGCCGGGAGCAGTTGGCGCAATGCCCGCGCAGTACCACGTTCGAACGACCCGAAGGCATAGATCGCCAGTGGGATGCCATCGCGGAGATCGAGTGACCACAGCACACCCTGTCGGCGACACACGACGGTGTCTGATGAGCGTCCGGAGAGGCGACGGAACGCCCGAATGACGCGGTACATCCCACCGGCGATCTTGATCTTTGTGGCGGTTGACAGACGAAGCATCTCGGTGGGAGTCAGCGCCTCGCGGCAGATTGGGTGCGAGTCAGCACGATCAACGCGAACATAGACCATGTCTCGGGCCATCGACGCAAGGTGCGGTCAACCCATCGCCACACCGGCAGGGTTGCGCCGGGCGCGAGGCTACGCAGCGACATGCCGCCAGAGACGATATAGCGGAACGACGGCGCCGGGCGAATCGCGGTTACCTGCCACTCTGGAAATTCCTCGGCGAAGATGGCCGCGTCGCGGTGGAAGATGATCCAGGGCAGCGCGAGATTGGCGCCCGAGAGCGGCCCAGTGGACTCGAACTCCCAGGTCTGCGTCGACGGCTCATACGGCTCGTGGTGAAACCGTCCGTAGATCCACCTGGACCATGTCGAGAGCCAGGGCTCGATCATCACCACGACCCCGCCGGCTCTCACGCAGCGCGCCAGGTCCGCGAACATGGAGCGCGGCCGCGGAACGTGATGCAGGACGTCGGTCATGACAATCGCCTTCATTGTTTCTTCCATGAAGGGGAGTGCCGCACCGTCGGCGAGCAGGTCCACGCCTGGTGCGGGCATGAGATCCGACGTGATGGCGTTCGGAATTCGTTCGGTGAGGAAGCCGGCCCCTGCACCGAGTTCCAGGATCCGTCCTGGGCCGGCTGGAATCTCAGCCGCGAGCTCGTCGTACCACTGGCGGTAGACGTCGAGGAGGAGCGGCTTGGTCCGGATGACCTGGACGCGGGATCTGGTGATGGCCGGGTCGTCAAGGTTGAGCGTTCGGCTCCGGGGGTCTTTCAGCCAGCCTGGAACAGGTGCGGTCACGTGGAGCGTATTCTCGCCCGCTTTCGCCTGTCCGTCGCTCCAAAAGCACGGTGCCGCGGGCGTGGTTCTGCGTTGACCGGATCGCGCCAAATGGCTTAAAATCTAGCGGTTGTCGCGCCTCAAGCCGACCAATTGCCCTCCGGTTTCAACGGCAGGATCCGTCAGTAGTCCCGGCCCAGTTCCCTTGGCATAACGAGCAGCGCCAGCTCCAGCATGGAGCCAGGCGAGGCCTGCCAAGGGCACATTCAGACGCACGGGACATGAGGCGCCGTACGCCTGTGGTGTAGGTGAGAGGGCGGGAGCTTGTACACCCGTCAACATTCTTCGCGCAATCCGTGAAAGTTCTCTTTTCCCTCGGTAATTTCGGGTTCCTCCGGAACTTCGAACCGGCGCTGCGGCTGCTCGCCCGGCGCGGCCACGACATCCATCTGGTCGCGGAGCGGAAGGACAGCGTGGGCGGCACGAAGACGCTCGACCTGTTGCTTCGCGACCATCCGGATCGGATCCGCTACAGCTATGCACCATCCCGGAAGGATGCCTTCTGGCTGCCGCTCAGTACGCAGCTGCGGCTGACGCTGGATTACTGGCGGTATCTCCATCCGCGCTACGACCAGTCGCCCAGTTTGCGGGCGCGCGGCGCGAGCCAGGCGCCACGCCTTGCCTCTTCGATGGCCAGGATGCCGTTGCTCGGTTCCGCCTCTGGACTTGCGGCGATGGGACGCCTCGTGCGCGCGATCGAGCGCGCGGTGCCGCACGGCGAGGCCATCGAGTCGTTTCTCCGTGCGGAGAAGCCGGACATTCTGCTGCTCACGCCTCTGCTGTATTTCGGTTCACAGCAGGTGGAGTACGTGCGGGCGGCCAGGGCGCTTGGTATTCGCACGGTGCTGGGCGTGGGCAGTTGGGATCACCTGACGACGAAAGGATTGATTCACGAGCGGCCAGATCGCGTGATGGTCTGGAACGACGCACAGCGCGTGGAAGCGGGCGCGCTCCACGGCATTCCCGCGGCGGATGTGACAGTCACGGGTGCGCAAGCCTACGACCATTGGTTCGTCTCGACGCCGAGTCTCTCCCGCGAGGCGTTCTGCCGGAAGGTCGGCCTGCCCGACGACCGGCCGCTCCTGCTGTACCTCTGTTCGTCGCCCTTCATCACGCCGCATGAGGTCGGGTTCGTCCGGCGCTGGATTGAGTCCATTCGTACGGCGCCCGCTGCCGAACTGCGACGCGCCGCGATCCTGATCAGGCCGCATCCGCAGAACGCGCCGCAATGGCAGGAATTCGATCCCGCGGCATTCGACGCCGTCGGCATCTGGCCGCGAGCGGGTGCCAACCCGGTCGATGCCGAGGCACGTGCCGACTACTACGACTCGATGTTCCACAGCGTGGCGGTCGTCGGCGTGAACACGAGCGCGCTCATTGAGTCGGGCATTGTCGGACGTCCCGTCTACACGGTCCTGGCCGACGAGTTCGCAGGACAGCAGGAAGGCACGCTGCACTTCCAGCACCTGAAGAACGTCAATGGCGGACTGCTCACGGTTGCCGCCACGCTTGACGAGCACGTGGTCCAACTGACCGATGCCGTACGCCGCGTGCCCGGTCCCGATCCACGCAGCCGGGCGTTCATCGAGGCATTCGTCCGTCCGCACGGCGTTGGCGTGCCCGCCGCCGGTTATTTCGTGGACGCGCTCGAAGCACAGGCCGCGGCGCCGCCTCAGGCGCGCCGGCACAGGTCCGCCTCGAGCGGATTGCTGCGTCCGGTGCTGGCGCCGCTGGCGTTGGCCGCGCGCGCCGCCGCGCGCCGCCGGAGAGCCAGGCGACAGGACGAACCAGACCAGAGCGCGTCGGGTCGTCCCCTTAGGCTGCTGTTCGCGGTCGCGTCACCGGAGTACATCCGCTATTTCGATTCGACGATGACGCTGCTGTTGGATCGGGGGCACGAGGTCAGCATCGGCGTGAACTGGCTGCGGGAGCGCAAGCAC
>JBEBGB010000557.1:0-3704 GCA_040081675.1 Vicinamibacterales bacterium | reverse complement strand
ACAGCGCTCTCTGAAGCGTTCATGAAACAACCGTCGGACAACGTCGACGCGGCGCTCCTCGCGCGCGGCTTCGTGGTCGGTGCGCAGCAGCAGTACTTCAACGACGTGGGCGCAGACCTCGGCGGTCGCATCGTCCGCGACAAGCTATGGTTCTTCGGCTCGTACCGCAAGCGCCACAGCAAGTCGAGCCAGCCCGGGCTCGTTCTCAACGCTGGGCCCGACGGCAAATACCTGACCGGAGACGAGCCGCCGGCCTATCCGAAGTTCACCGGACAGAACATCGACGGAAAACTCTCGTATCAGGTCACGCCGAAGTATCAGATCAACACGTTCGTTGCGCGAGATCAGACAACGAACGAGGCGGAAATCCAGATAGCTCCATTCGGCGCCGTCGTGGACTTCGCTCACACGCCGTGGGAGGCAACCGACCCGTTCAACTGGTTGCCGTACGCCCGGAAGGTCGAGCTGAGAGGAACACCGGCAGGCAACCTGCTCTTCGACGCGGCCTTCGGAAAATCCGGCTACAAGCTCAATTACGACATCCAGCCGGAGTCCTTCAACAAGCCCACCAGCTATAACCTGCGCACGCTGCTGCTGACGGGCGCCAACATCCCGCACATCAGCGACTTCAACTTCTGGACGTTGAACGCGCACCTGACGTACAGCCCCACCTCGTTTCTCGGGGGGAACCATCAGTTCAAGTTCGGCTACTACCTCGGGCGCCGCGACAACGCCGGCGGCAGGCAGGTGAGCCAGGCCGGTGATTACTCGCTCCAGTTCGACACCGTGAACGGCGTGCCAGACACGGGCGTACAGTTCGAGTCCAGGAACGCGCCCGTCGATCCGACGGAATGGGACGACGGGTATTCGGGATACGCGATGGACCAGTGGCGCGTGGGCGGGCGGGTCACGCTCAATCTCGGCCTCCGGTGGGACGGGCAGCACTCGTTCGTCCCCGAGCAATCGAGGGAGGCCGGCGACTTTGCCGCGGCCGCCACGTTCCCGCGCGTGGATGTGTACAAGAGCCACAGGCTGGCCCCACGCGCTGCCCTTGCCTGGGATCTGACCGGCAAGGGACATTCGGTGCTCAAGTTCACCTACGGGCGCTTCATCCCCGAGCAGTCCCTCGCGAGCGCCTTCAACAAGAACGGACCGTTTGTCACCACGTACCGCTGGCACGATTTGAACAACGACAAGTTGTACCAACCGGGAGAAGTGAACCTGTCGACCGCAGCTGGCTCGCCGGACTACGTCAGCACGACGAGCCCCGCGAACAACCTTCTGAACCCCGACATGAAGTTGCCGTACGTGCACGAGATCACGCTGGCCTTCGAACGGGAGCTGACGTCGAGCACCGCCGTGCGAGGGTTGTTCCTCTACCGTCTCAATGGAAGCCAATCAGCGTCGATCAACGCGCTCAGGCCGTACAGCGCGTTCAACATCCCGATTGTCCGCACGGATCCCGGGCCGGACGGCGTCCTGGCCACCGCCGACGACGGTGGCAAAGTCACGATCTGGGATTACGATCCGGCCTTTCGAGGCGCGGCATTCCAAGGTAATCAGGTCGTGAACCGTCCCGACGGCAGGAACGACTCGAACCAGGCGTTCGAGGTCGCCCTCAACCGCCGGCTGTCGAACCGGTGGTCGCTGAGCTCGTCGTTCACACTGAACAAGGCTCACAACTACACGGTCTCGGTACCACAGAGCCCCAACGACGACTACTTCCCGCTCGACACCTCGCAGAACTGGACCTACAAGTTGAGCGGCAACTGGAACGGACCCAAGGACATCGTGATTGGCGCCATCGTCGAGGCGTTCTCGGGGCCGAAAGGGACGCGGACTTACGTGTTCCGCGCGGCGGGAGAGAATGGCGGAACGCCGCTCAGGCAGTTGACGACCGTGAACCTTCGTCTCGAGGCGACCAACTCGCAACAGGAGCCGAACTACGCACAGGTCAATCTGCGGCTGGGCAAGAAATTACGCGTCGGCGCCCGGACGATCCAGGCGAGCATCGATGCGCTGAACGTGATGAACACGAACGCCATCAAGACCGCAACCTACGTGTCGGGTCCGCAGTTCGGCAATGTCACGAACGCGGTACCCTCGAGGCAGCTTCGCGCCGACGTCAAGCTGCTCTTCTAGAGCGCTCAACTGAACGGAGGACGACGTGACGAGCTTTCGAATCGGAGCAGCAGTTGGAGTCACCGCAATCGTGGCACTGATGGCGGTCGTCTCTACGTCCGCGCAGAAGGGCGAGGTCGGTCCCAAGGTCGAGAAAACCTACGGCGACGGGTTGCCCAGGGACCGCGATCGCATTCTCTTCAGGGACGATCAGTATCCGTTCTGGCCGCTGACGCCAGACCAGCAGGCCTACGCGAGCATCAACGGCGCGCGCATGAAGCAGCACGTCGTCAACCTCGCGAACATCGCGTTGAAGTACCGCGATCAGGGACACAAGTGGTGGGGTCGCCTTCCCGGCACGAGCGCCGACAAGGAGGGCATGGCCTACATGGTGAAGGAGTTCGAGAGCCTTGGTCTCAAGGTCGAGCACTTCCCCTACACCCTGCCGACCGACTGGCGGCCGACCGACTTCACTGGAAGCTACAAGACCGCCGACGGGAAGACGATTGAACTTGCCACTGTCTTCCCCACGTCTGGCACCAAAGCCACCCCGCCGGGAGGCATCACGGCTGACGCGGTGTGGGTGGGCATCGGCGCCGGCGCGGACTTCATCGGCCGCGACGTGAAGGGCAAGGCGGTCGTCATCTACAGCACGTTCGTGCCTGGCGGCCGCAGTCACTCCGCGAGCGATCGGGCCGGCTTGTTCAACTCGAACACGCGCGCCGAGCAGCTGGGCGCCGCGGTGGTCCTGAACATCATGGCCGTGCCTGGCAACGGGCAGTTCCAGCCGGAAGGCGGCCTGCGCAACGTGCCACAGTTCACGGTCAGCCAGGACGAAGGGTTTGCGCTGCGCGACCGCCTCGACAAGGGCGAGAAGGTGACCATGCACTTCACGCTCGATGTGCCACCCGTCGCCTCGCAGACCGAGTACACGATCGCCACGCTGCCCGGCGTGTCTGACGAACAGATCGCCGTGATGACGCACACCGACGGCTATTTCCAGGCGGCCATGGACAACGCCGCGGGCATGGCCAGCGCGCTCGAGATCGCCAGGTTCTACGCTGCCAAACCGCAGGCACAGCGTCCACGGACGATGCGCTTCATCCAGTTTCCCGATCACCATCACGGCGAAGAAGCCCGCGGGAAGTACATCGATCCCAAGTACCCCTGGGACAAAGTCGCCGTGAAGCTGACGATGGAGCATCCCTCGCAGACGCTGCTCTTCATGAACAACGACGGCATCAGCCCGTCGAACTCCATCGGCGCGTTCCGCTGGAATGCGCTGGGCAGCCCCGAGTTCGAGAAGATGATCTTCGACACGCTTCGCGAGTACGGCGTCTCGGTCTACGCACAGATGGATGGGCCGAAGAACGGCGGCTACGCGCCCTCGTTCCACATCATCGACCACGTCATCTATCACACGTCGCTCGACACGCCCGATCTCGTGCCGGCCACGGGTCTGGAACGCAGTACGCGGGCGTTCACAGCCGCGCTCGATCGTGCCAACAAGATGACGATGGCACAGCTGCGAGGACCGAGCTTCGTGCCGCAGGGCGAGGGCGGGGGCCGGGGATTCCCGCAGG
>JBEBGB010000556.1:0-3706 GCA_040081675.1 Vicinamibacterales bacterium | reverse complement strand
GGTCGAGAGCCAGACCGTCACGTTTCTGTGGCTGTTCTCCCAACGAGGATGGTGATTGGTCTCATCGATGAACGGAACGGCCGCCTGCATGAAGGCCATGGCCTGATCGAAGGTGGCGAACCGAAACGAACTGTGCAACTCCGTCTGCATCGTCTGTGGTTCATCAGGCAAAGGGCTCGTCACGACCGTCCAGTTCGGACAACCCGCGAGACCTTGCTGCAATTCGTCCGGCGTCAGCGCTTTCGGTTGAGATGTCATGGCAACCTCGCGAGTCTGGGGTTGAGGGGCTCGACGATGTCAAGAAGCTCTACCACGGAGGTCACTGAGTTCAAGACGGAGGTCACGGTTTCACGCCCAGTTGAAGACTGTGCCCTCCGTTCGTTGCCCGTGGTCTCCGTGTTAGTGCCTTTCGTTCTACGTTACTAATACATGTGTTCTTGCGTTTCACTCCAGCTACGGCTGTATTCGATACGCGGAGATTGTCCACGAACCGCTGCCTTGCACGATCTCGCTGCCGAACTCGACGCCGGCAATCCACCACGACCGGCTCCACGGAGTCCATCGGCGTGTGCGCTCCGTCGCGTAGGCGACGAAGTCGCCGAGGTTTCCTCCTGCAACGACGCTGCCGTCGGACTCGAGCGGCGATTGTGCAACGAACGAGAGCGCAGGCCAGGCGGTGCGGTCGTCGGACGAGCAGCCGAAGTACAGGTCCCACTTCGTGTGCCACAGAGTGATGTTGGTGGCGATCGGTGCAGCAGTCACCGGCTCGGTCGACAAACTGCAGGACCTGTTGCGTGAGCCCTCGAGTGTGAGCGGACCCTGGTTGCGCCGCCACGGCCACACCATGATCTCGGCCGCCGGCGCCACAGGGCTTGTCGCGCTTGGATCAGGTTTCGACGCAGTGAGCCAGACATCCCACGCGAGGTTCATCACATCTGCCTCGCTTCCTCCAGAGCGCACGGCGCGCACCGTTGTCCGGAGCTTTGGCTTCTTCGACAGCTGCACCGGGAGATTGGGCAGGGTCGGATCGCCCGGATAGACCGGAACTCCGAAGTGCCAACCAGCCACGATCGATGGGAACGCCTTCACCCACGTAGCGTCAGAGGGAGTCTTGTTTCGCCAGTCGAACTCGAACACGACGCTCGAGTCCACGACGCGAATTCGCTGGTACGACGCGGCATCTGCGTGACCCAGCGCAGCGCCCCACTGATTGTTCAACACGCCAAGCCGGCCCCATCGGACCACTTGACCGTCCTCGTCGGCTGCACGCGCAGGCAGGTGCGCAACAGCGAGCGTCAGCACGGCAGGAACCAGAATGAGAAAGAGTATGCCCCGCACTAGTGCAATGCTCGCTTCTTCACCACGCCGCCTTCGGCGCCCGTCAGCGGATGCGAGACGACGAACGCGCTCTCGTCACACTCGCGAACGATGGCCTTGACGCGACCGATCTCGAGCCGGGTGACCACACAGTACAGGATCTGTTGTTCGGCCCCGCTCAAGCCTCCGTAGCCTCGGTACACCGTCACACCACGACCGAGCTGACCCGTGATCCTCTCGCGAATCGCCGCATGCTCTACGGACATGATCGTAATCGCCGTGTACTCGTCGATGCCGTACAGAACGAAGTCGAGCGTCTTGGCCGCAGCCACGTACGTGAGGATCGAGTACAGCGCTTCGTTGACACCGAGGATCGACATGGCAATCACGAACAAGACGACGTTGAAGATGAGGATCACGTCGCCCACCTTCAACAGGTCGCCCCGTCGGCTGATGAGAAGGGCGGCGATTTCGGTACCGTCGAGCACGCCGCCGCCACGAACGGCCAACCCGATACCGGCACCGATGAAGAGGCCGCCGAAGACAGCCGTGAGCACCAGGTCCTGGGTCACATCGGGATAGGGGATCAAAGCGAGCGCCGCTGCCAATCCGCCAATGGCCAGCACGCTTCGCACGGCGAATGCTCGTCCGAGCAGACGGTAACCAATCGCGATGAAGGGAAGGTTGACCAGCGGCAACCAGAGCGACAGGGACCAGCTCGTGGTGTTCGCGAGGAGCATGGACACGCCGGTCACGCCGCCATCGATGAAGTGGCTCGAGAGCAGAAACCCCTTCAAGCCCATGCCGGCCGACAGGACGCCGAGCGTGATGAGACCGGCATTGCCGAGTTCAACGAGGAAACGCTTCATGCCATCAGCTCCGCTCCCCGGTACAGATCACTGCCGGCTCTCGGGTACGATCGTCTCGCCTCGCTCGAGCATCGCGACGAGCGCGGCGATCTTCTTCGCGCGACCCGCGGCTGTTTTCATGTTGTTGGTGCGGAAGCCGAGCGCAAAGAGATTCATGCGACCCAAGGACTGGAAAGTCTTGCGAGCCCGCGGGCTCGCGTCGATCGCGGCGCGAAGGTCGTCGGGCACAGTCTCTTTACTGGCGCTGCGAATGGGCGCGTACGCGGCGTCCCAGCGGCCATCCGCCTTCGCGGCGTCGATCTGCCGCTGACCGTGAGGGGTCATGCGACCCGCAGCGGTGAGCCGAGCGACGTGGTCACGATTGACCTGGCTCCAGATGCTCCGCGTACGTCGAGGCGTGTACCGCTGGAGAAACGAATGCTCATCGAAGGCTTTCCGGATTCCGTCGATCCATCCCCAACACAGCACCACCTCCAGCGCTTGTGCGGCCGTGATGCTCGGCAGTCCCGAGTCCTTCTTGTGAATCTTCAACCACAGTTCTGTCTCGCGAGCGTGGTTGCGGTCCAGCCACGTCTCGAATGCGGCGGCTGTGCGGAAACTTTTGATCTTCTTCGGATCAGGGACGATTGGCGCCATAACCGTTCAATGCGTTCGATGGACTGGTGAGTTGACCGCGCTGGCTAGGCGCGTGCCAGCACTTCGCCGTGAGGCACCATGAAGTACGCGTCCGGCTTCTTCGACCATGCACGAAACGCCGCAGCAATCGCGCTCAGCTCCTCTCGCGTCGACAGCCCGTACGCGATCGCCTGCGCACCGAACGACGACAGTTCCGAGCGATCGGCCCACAGAGTGCCCCACCACGCGCAGGACTCTGAATCGGCGTAGGTCCACGTGGAGCTCGTCGCCCGCACGTCGCGAAAGCCTGCGGCGAGTGCCCACCCCTTGAGGAAACGCCCGGCATCGGGCTCGGCGGAGTTGCGACGGCAGACGGCGCGATACAGCTCGAGCCACCGGCTGAGGCGCGGGTCGAGCGGCGCCCAGGAAAAGCACGAGTAGTCCGCGTCACGCACCGCAAGAAGACCACCGGCGCGCAGGACACGACGGACTTCGGTCAGCGCTCGCACAGGCTCGGTGAGGTGTTGCAGGACCTGATGCGCATGCACCACGTCGAACGACGCATCTCCAAACGGCAACTCGTACACATTGCCAGCGCGCAACTCGATCGACACACCTTGTTCACTCGCGCAGGCAGCCGCTTGCTCGACCACCTCCTGCGCGCGGTCGATGCCGACGACGCGGCCTGGCGCGACAAGGCGCGCAAGGTCGACCGTGATGGTGCCGGGTCCACAGCCGACGTCGAGCAAGTCGAGGCCCGGCCGCAGCGCAGGCAACAGGTACCCAGCGGAGTTCTCCGCCGTCCGCCACGTGTGACTGCGCAGTACCGATTCGTGATGTCCGTGTGTGTACACCTCGGGCGTCATGTGGCTTCAAGCATGAGCCTCAATCTTACCCGCACGCGG
>JBEBGB010000555.1:0-3710 GCA_040081675.1 Vicinamibacterales bacterium | reverse complement strand
GGCCTGCGAAGCGGTGAACCTCGAGCTGTCGAGCCGGGACGAACCGCTGGACAGACCACGCGACCGCCGGCTCGCCGAGCGTGTCGTCGATCGACGCGCGCTCACCCGCGCCACTGCGCCGGACGTGCTGTTCGATCTCGCCCTCGTGATGGCCGGATTCGACTTCGAGACGGTTTGGGAGGAGCGGCGGATCTTCAGGCTCGACGACGTCGATGTCCCGGTCGCGCGCCTGTTGCACATCATCCAGTCAAAACACGCGGCGGGCCGCGACAAGGACAAGCTGTTTCTCGCCATACATCGCGAGGCGCTCGAACAACTGCTCGAGCGCGAGGGCGACTGACAGCTGCGGACCATGACCCGATTGCCGCCGGCATCAGTCGGCTGAATTCGACCTTGCCGTGAAGCGGCGGCGCACGTCCCGAATTGTGGAAGTCTTGGTGGGGATCGAGATACCGTCGGTCCGATTTCCGCCCCCGCTCAGAAGGTAGCCAAGGCGCGTTGACGTGTTCGCGACGCTCAAGGCCCTGCAGTTCATCGCGATGATAGAGGCGATGACGCCGCTCGAGGTGGTCGAGGTAGGAGTCGACGAGCAGCGCGGTGGGATCGGGATGCTGCGCATGCAGATTTCGCGCCCGGCGCCCGCGCCACGAGTAATATCCCGCCTGGAGGCGTTGACCATGAAGCGTACGTTGTCTCTCGGTGTGCTCGTGCTGTCGGTCGCCACCCTCCGTGCGCAGCCGCCCACTATCGCGGACTTTTTCGACCGGTTCACGGCGGAGTGGGTGCGCAGCAGCCCGGATCAGGCCGTCTCGAGCCGGTACTTTTCCGGCGCTGAGCAGCAAGCGCTCGACCGACAGTTGACGCCGCTGACGTCCGCCTGGACGAAGAGCCGCCGCGACCTCGCGCGGCGTGGGCTCGCCGAACTGGCTCGCTTCGACCGGTCTCGTCTCAACAAGACCGATCAGATTTCGGCCGACCTCATGCAGTGGCAACTACAGCTGCTCGTGGACGGCGAGCCTTTCGACGACTACGCGTTTCCGTTCGAGCAGAACGGCGGCGCCAACGTCAACCTGGTGAACACATTCACAGTCGTCCACCCGCTACTCTCCGAATCAGACGCCGACAATTACGTCGCACGGCTCCAGCAGATGCCTGCGCGGGTCGATGAGGCGATCGCCGAAGGGCGGAGGATCGTGGCGAAGGACCTGATTCCTCCGCGCTTCATCCTGAACGCCACGATTGCGCAGATGAAGCAGTTCATCGGCCAGGCGGCCGCTCGCAACCCGCTCGTGACGACAGTGGCGACCAAGCTGGCGCTGGTCAAGACGATTCCCGACGCGCGTCGGGAAGTGCTTCGCGCGCAGACGGAACAGATCGTCGCGACCCAAATCTATCCGGCCTGGCAGCGCGCTATCACGTTCCTCGAGCCCCTTGTATCGCGCGTCAGCGACGATGCCGGGCTGTGGCGGCTCAAGGGCGGTGCCGACGCCTACGCGTATAGCCTCCGCCGCTTCACCACGACCGACCTGACCGCCGATCAGATTCACGAGATCGGACTTCGGCAAGTCGCGAAGATCGAGGCCGAGATGGATGGGATCCTACGGCAACTGGGACGAACCCAAGGCTCGGTCAAGATTCGCATCGAGCAGCTCAGGAAGGATCAGGGTTACCCGCTGACCGAGGAGGGGCGCGCGCAGATCATGACTGAAGTCGAGCGGATCCTGCGCGACGCCGAACGCCGATCGACCACGCTTTTCGATCATCGACCGGCTGCTCCGGTGCGGGCACAGCCGTTTCCGACGTTCCGTGAAGCCAACGCCGCAGCAAACTACACCGCGCCGGCCCCGGACGGCTCGCGTCCGGGCGTCTTCCAGATTCCTCTGCGGCCCGAACGCATGACCAAGTTTGGCTTGCGGACCCTCGTGTATCACGAGACGATTCCTGGGCATCACTTCCAGATCGCGCTCGAGATCGAGAACACCGACCAGCCGCGGTTCCGGCGCATTCGCGCGCTCGGCGGCATCTCGGCGCTGAGCGAAGGCTGGGGACTCTATGCCGAGCGGCTCGCCGCGGAGTCGGGTTGGTACGATGGCGATCCGGAAGGTCGACTCGGTCAGCTCGATGCGGAGCTGTTCCGGGCGCGCCGCCTCGTCGTGGATACGGGACTGCACGCGAAGCATTGGACGCGCCAGCAGGCGATCGACTACGGGATTGAGGTGAGCGAGGTCGAGCGCTACGTGGCCAATCCCGGGCAGGCCTGCTCGTACATGCTCGGCCAGCTGAAGTTGATCGAGCTGCGGGACAACGCACGCAATTCTCTGGGCGCTCGCTTCTCGTTCAAGGACTATCACAACGCGGTACTCGCGATCGGGACGCTGCCGTTACCGCTCCTCGAGCGCGAGGTCACCGCGTATATCCAGTCGAAGGCACGGTAGCACCATGTGCGCGCGTCTGACACCGTTTGCGCTTGCGCTCATCGTCGCCTCGGCATCGTGGCTGGCCAGCGCGCCACCGCCCATGCGCGCGCAGACGCCGGCGCAGACACCTCCCGTGCAGATGGTGGCAGTCGACGGTGAAGCCGCCCGCTTCTGGTCGCGATGGCGCGGGCCGTCGGGCCAGGGACTGGCGACAGGCACGGGATACCCGGACCGCTGGTCTGCCACCGAGAACGTGCGCTGGAAAACGCCGGTCACTGGCGCCGGGAACTCATCGCCGATCGTCTGGCGCGATCGCGTGTACCTCACTGCGGCGCGCGAGGGCGGCCGCCGGCTGTCACTCCTCGCCTACGACCGTACGAACGGACGACAGATCTGGGAGGCGTTCGCACCAGAGGGAACGACCGACCGGCCACATCAGAAGAACGGCTATGCCTCCGCAACGCCTGCCACCGACGGCGAGCGGATCTACGTGTCCTTCGGGAGCCGCGGGCTCTTCGCCTTCGACATGAACGGCCGGCCTGTCTGGCGGCGCGATCTCGGCGCGATCGACAACTACCACGGAGCGGCCGGATCGCCGCTCCTCTACAGAAACCGCGTCATCGTCTATCAGGACCAGTCGCGCGGCGGATTCATCGCGGCGTTCGACGCGCGGTCGGGCGAACAGGTCTGGCGCACGCCGCGGCAGCAGTCCATCGGCTGGGGCACGCCGATCGCGGTTCGTGTCGGCGACCACGACGAGGTGATTGTCAACGGTCAGTCGCAGGTCATGGCCTACAACCCGGACACAGGTGTCGAGTTATGGCGCTGTGGCGGCACGAGCTTCGAGGTGATCCCGACGCCGGTTGTCGGCTACGGCCTGGTGTTCTGCTCCTCCGGACGTGCGGGACCGACGCTGGCGATCAGGCCTGGCGGCAAGGGCGATGTCTCGCGCAGCCACCTGTCGTGGAGCACGCCGCGTGGGTCGCCGTTCGTGCCGTCGCCCATTCTCTACAACGATCAGCTCTACACCGTGAACGACATGGCGAGCATCGTCACCTCGTTCGAGGCGACGAGCGGACGCGTGCTGTGGCAGGGACGACTGGGCGAAGCCGCGCGCGAGGGATTCTCGGCGTCTCCCGTTGCGGTCGACGGCAAGGTGTTCTTCACGAACGACCAGGGTGAGACCTTCGTGCTCGAAGCCGGCAGAACGTTCAAGGTCATGCACGTCAACAACATCGGTGAGCGAACGCTCGCATCGCCGGCGCTGGTAGACGGAACGTGGTACATCCGCAC
>JBEBGB010000554.1:0-3717 GCA_040081675.1 Vicinamibacterales bacterium | reverse complement strand
CGTGTTCGCACTCGTGTCCGACTACGACACGCGGCATGCCAGTGAAACGTTCTGGGAGGCGCATCAGCGCCACGTCGACGTGCAGTATGTGCACGCGGGCGTCGAAAGGATCGGTTACGGAGATATCGCCGACTTCACGTGCGAGCCGTACGACCAGAACCGCGATCTGGTTGTGGCCCGCGGCGAGAGTGACCGGTTCATTTCGATGGGCACAGGACACTTCGCGATCCTGTTTCCGCACGACGTGCACATGCCGGGACTGACGGGCCAGACCTTGTCGCGTGTGCGCAAGATCGTGGTCAAGGTCCGTCTGGGCGACCTGTGACAGCGCGGCGTCCGAAGCGAGGGACGTCCGCGGCTTACTTCTGCTGGAGAAGCTCTTTGATTCCGCCGAGCGACGACAACACTCCGCTGGCTTCGTACGGCATGAAGACCAGCTTGTCGGCACCGTTCGCAATCGCCGTGAGCGACTCGAGATAGCGCTGCGCGATCAAGTACTGCGCAGGATTGCCCGCGCTGCCAATGGCCTGTGCCACCATCTGAATCGCACGAGCCTCGGCGTCCGCCACTCGAAGGCGTGCTTCGGCTTGCCCTTCAGCCGCGAGCACCGCGGCCTGTTTCGAGCCCTCGGCGTTCACGATGGCCGACTGCTTCTGTCCTTCGGCCCTGAGAATGGCCGACGACTTCTCGCCCTCTGCAGTGGTGACAACCGCGCGGCGCGTCCGCTCGGCGGTCATCTGCTTCTCCATGGTCAGGCGGATCTCTTCGGGCGGCGTGATGTTCTTCAGTTCGATGCGCATCACCTTGACGCCCCATTGCTGGGTCGCGCTGTCGAGGGCCGCACGGAGCTGCGAGTTGGTCGTGTCGCGCGAGGACAGGGTGTGGTCGAGATCGAGCTGGCCGATCACGTTGCGCAGGGCGGACAGCGTGAGCTGTTCGAGGCCCCACCGAAGATTCTGCACCTCGTACGTAGCTCTCACGGGATCGACAATCACCGAATAGATCACCGCGTCCACTTCCATCGTCACGTTGTCGCGCGTGATGACGGGCTGCGGCTCGATCTTGGTGATCTGTTCCCTGAGGTCGATGGTTTCCCGGACCGAGTCCAGGAACGGCACGATGATGTTGAGCCCGGCCTCGGCGGTGAAGTGGTACTTGCCCAGGCGTTCGATGATCTTCACCTGCTTCTGCGGGACGATCTTGATGGTCTGCAGCAGCACCACGAGGGCGAAGATGACGACGACGATTAGTACGTAGCTCATACGGGCACAACCTCCAGAACGACGCCGTCCGCAGACACGACGCGAATGCGTTGGCCCGTGGGAATGGGCGCGACTGACCGGGCAGCCCAGTCTTCGCCTCGAACGTTGACGCGACCCGCGCCAACAAGGGGCTCGATATCCACGCTGACGAGGCCTTCGTGGCCGATCAGCGACTCGGTTCGCGACGGGACGCCGCGACTGTCGAGACTGTGGAGGAGACGTGGGCGCAGGAGCAAGAACGACGCAGCAACTTCAACGCTGAACACGAGGAGCTGAACGTTGAAGCCGAAGCCGGCCCACGACACCAGGGCAGCCGTGAAGGCGCCGGCGCTGACGAAGATCAACCCGAAATGGGGAATGGAGATCTCGACGATGGCTGCGACGACAGCCATCAAGACCCAGGCAACAGTCGCACCGTCCATTGAGGGCACGGTCGGATTATACGCGCGGCGCACTCGCCCGACGCGGCGGGCGGATGCGCGAGGTCCTCGGTCGCCACGATGTTTGCCTCAGGGAGGCGGCGGCCCGCGCCTGCGGCGCGATGTCAGTTGTGACGGAGCGCTTCAACCGGGTCGAGTTGCGCGGCGCGGCGCGCCGGCCAGTAGCCGGCGGTCAGGCCGACGACGACCGAACTCACGAGCGCGGCGCTGACGGCCCATAGCGGCGCAACGGCCGAGAAACCGGAGACGACCAGTGTCAAGAGAAGGCCGACAGCGAGAGCTGCGGTGACGCCGGCAACACCGCCGATACCCGAGAGAAAGGCCGCTTCGAGCAGGAACTGCAGGAGGACTTCGCCGCGTTTGGCGCCGAGCGCGCGGCGAAGTCCGATTTCGCGGGTCCGCTCGGTGACGCTGATGAACATGACGTTGGCGATGCCGATAGCGCCGATGAGCAGGCTGACGGCGGCCAATGCCACTGTCGCGAGTCCGACCCGCGCGCTGATGGCGTCAAAGGTGGCAATGATCGAGTCTGCGGTCGACAGCGCGAAGTCGTTGTCCGCGCCAGGAGGCAGCTTGCGAAGTTGCCGGAGGATCGTCTCGGACTGACGGAAGCATTGCTCGCGTTGGCCGGGCTGCGCTTGCATGTACAGCACGAGTCGGTCGGGATCGCCGAAGCGCCGGCGCACGGTGCCGACCGGGAGATTGAGCAGATTGTCCTGGCGATTCTCCCCGAAGAACCCACCACGCCGCTTCTGGAGTTGTCCGACGACCGTGTAGGTCTCTCCCGCCAGGGTCAGCGTCTTGCCGAGAGACGACTCCTCGCCGTAGAGCGCGCGGGCAAGCGACGACCCGATGATGGCCACGCGCGCGCCCTGTCGGTCTTCGAGTTCCGTGAACGGTCGACCACGATCGAACTCCGCGCCGACGATGTCGAAGAAGGTGGGCGACACACCTTCGACCAGCACAGTGTCCGACTCGTTCGTGCCCGAGCGCGCCACGAGCGCCTGCCCGTTCAGCGTCGTAGGCACAATGACCTCGGCGCCCACGTCGCGGATCGCGGGCCCGAGCCGCAGGAGTTCGGGGATGAACTCGAGTTCGAGGGGCCTGCGCCGGGTCTCGGCTTCGCTTGGCGTCACGTAGGGATCACCCGAGAGGTGGAACGCAAAGACGTTCTCGGTTCCGAGGTCGCGGAAAAGCAGCGCGATTTGATTCCGGACGTTCGCCAGCACCGACGCGACGAGCACGACGGTGACGATACCAATGACGATGCCACCGATGGCCAGAAACGACCGGGCTCGAGCCGTGCGCAGTGAGTCGAAGGCAAGCGCCGCAGGCTCGCCGATTACTTGCGCCCAGCCCGAGAGTCGCTTGACCATCACTCGTGCCTCAGCGCGGCAACGACATCGATCGACGCTGCGCGGCGCGCCGGGTACCAGCCTGCCACCACTCCGCTCACGATTGCCGCAGCCAGGCTGACCAAGGCTGTCGGAATACTGATCGAGAGCGCCACGCCCGAAAGCCGCGCTGCCAGCGCCAGCACGCCGGCGCCGGCCACCAGACCGGCGGTGCCACCAAGCATACCCACCATCGCCGATTCGGCCAGCGTCTCGCCAATGACCGCACCGCGAGAGGCGCCAAGAGCACGGCGGATGCCGATCTCGTGCGTGCGTTGGGTAACGGACACCAGACTCGTGTTCGTGACGACGACCATGGCGGCAATGAGCGCCATGATGGAGATTGGAATCGCAGCGGCGCCGACGCGCTCGGTGATGTTGGCGACGAAGTTGCGCGAGGCTTCCGGGGTGATGAGGTCAAAGGTGTCGGCCTCACCGGGCTCGAGATGTCGTCTGGCTCGCATCGAGATGCGCGCATGGTCCTCCGCGGCGACCGTGTTGGCTACATTCGGCGCCTTGGCAAAGACCTGCACCGAGCCCTGCGCGCCAAAAGCGCGCTCGAATGCCCTGAGCGGCATCCAGACGTAGCGATCCAGCGACACGCCACCCGCCTGACCTTGC
>JBEBGB010000553.1:0-3717 GCA_040081675.1 Vicinamibacterales bacterium | reverse complement strand
GACGTCCTGGCGTCCTTCTGGACGACGATGCTGCCGTTTCCGGATCTGTTGGAGAAGCTGCCGATCCCGATCTTGAAGCGAGGCAAGGCGGCGCGTAGCCGGCTCGACGCGATCATCTACGGTCTGATTGCCGAACGCCGGAAGAACCCTGGCGACCGCGGTGATCTGCTCTCGATGCTGCTCCTGGCGCAAGACGAGGAGCAGGGAGGTCGTGGCATGACCGACCGACAGGTGCGCGACGAAGCCATGACCATCTTCCTCGCAGGGCATGAAACAACGGCCAACGCGTTGGCATGGACCTGGTACCTGCTGAGTCAATCACCGGAGGTCGAGGCGCGCTTCCACGAGGAAGTTGACCGTGTCCTTGGTGGCCGAACACCAACCGTTGCAGATTTGCCGAAGTTGACCTTCATCGAACAGGTGATCACCGAGTCGATGCGGTTGTATCCGCCGGCGTGGATCGTGGGTCGCCGCGCGATCGGGCCGTACGCGGTTGGCGGATTCACCTTGCCGGCACGCTGCCTCGTGCTGCTCAGCCCGTACGTGCTCCATCGAGACGCGAGGTTCTTCGCCGAGCCCGGGACGTTTCGGCCCGAGCGGTGGACGCCCGAGTTCAAGCAGTCGCTTCCGCCGTTCGCATACTTTCCGTTCGGCGGCGGGACTCGCCGCTGCATCGGCGAGGCGTTCGCGTGGATGGAACTGGTGCTCGTGGCGGCGTTCATCGCACAGCGCTGGCGTCTGCGCCTCGAGCCCGGCCACCCGGTCGTGCCGCAGCCCGTTGTGACGCTGCGCATGAAACACGGACTTCGAATGACAGTCGAGCGCCGCAACCTCGTCGCATGATCATCAGCCGGTTTGCGCCGGCGCCGACCGGCTTGCTTCACCTCGGTCACATCGTCAACGCGCTGCACGTGTGGGGCATCACCAGGGCCGTCGGCGGACGCGTGCTGCTGCGCATCGAAGATCACGATCGTCAACGAAGCAGGCCCGAATACGAGCGGGCGATCCTTGACGACCTCGATTGGCTCGGGTTCGTCCCAGACGAGCCCTCGACCGACGACTTCAGAGTGGGAGCCTGCGTCGGCCGTCAGCGAGACCGGGAAGCGCACTACGAGGCCGCGCTCGCGCGACTGCAGGCGGCCGATCTTGTCTACGCATGCGATTGCACCAGGCGCGACCTGCGCGAGGCGATGGACGCGGGGCCTGCCGACGGTTCGCCAGACGGCGAGCTGCGCTACTCGGGTCGATGCTCGAATCGGCAACTGGAATGGCGCGGTGGGCGAGGTCTTCGCGTGAGACTCGCTCCCTCAGTCGAGCACTTCGACGACCTTCGTCACGGCCCGACAGACCAGCGGCCGTCGGAGCAGTGCGGCGACATGCTCGTCAAGGATCGCGACGGCAACTGGACCTATCAGTTCGCGGTCACCGTTGACGATCTCGACCAGGGCGTCACGCTCGTCATCAGAGGCGACGATCTGCTCCCGTCCACCGGTCGCCAGATTCAGCTCGCGCGACTCCTCGGACGCACCGTGCCGCCGGTCTATCTGCATCACGCGCTTGTGATGAAGTCCGCGACGCAGAAATTGAGCAAAGCGGATCGTGACACGAGCATTCGCGACATGCGGGATGCCGGCCGTTCGGTAGAAGACGTGATTGGTCTGGCCGCACATGGAGCGCGCTTGGCGGAGTCGGATCGGCCGATGACGTGCGCAGAGGCCGAAGCGCGTGTGGCTGAGCGATTCGCCGTCGCCATCGCGCGCCTTCGGGCAAGAGCGTTTTCGAGATCGGTGTAGCGCGTCGTCCCTCCGGCTCGACACCGCGGTCAACCGCCGCTCCAGGGCTCGTCACTGGTGCTCGGCCTGGGTCCCAGCCACCCAGGCCTCGATCCGGCCTTGCGCGTCGGTTGTCGGATCACCGCGCGCGGCGCTCGCAAGTCGGGCCGTCACGCTACACCGATCTCGTAAATGCCTGGCGCGTGGACCGTGGCTCGAAGGCATCGGACGACGCGCGGTTGGTGCGCGTCCGATCGTCATGCCTCCGAGCGTGAAGGTGTCTACTGTCGGTTGTAGCGAATGCCGGCCGTCTGCGCCTTTTCGATCGCGATCACCATGGCGGGCACCGTGGTCACGCCAGGCAGGATGTTCGCTGTCAGTTCCTGCTGGATGGCGTCTGCCTTGCCCTTGCCGCGCGCCTGGAGCTCGAGACACCAGGCGCCGAACGCGTTGGCGCACAGCAGGAACTTCGTCCCCATCTTCTGCAGGCTCTCGATGCCGATTGCCGGCACCGCTTCGGCCAGCTCCGGGATGTTGGGTGTCTGGAAGCCCTGGATCAGCACGACGGAATCCGCAGGCGTTGGTCGATACAACACGTTGCGCGTGTACGGCTTGCCAGAGGCGTCCTTCATGCCCGTGTACTCGCCGAGTGCGTACTTCGCCCACATGGCGTCGTTGAACGCGAGCGGGATACTCGCCTGTGTACCGATGCTGTAGAACGTGCCGACGGCGCCGACAGTCCCTGGCGCGGCCTTGTAGGCCTCGTGATACGTGTTGAGATAGTTGAGAATGTGCAGCAGCGGCGCGCCGTTCTTGTGTTGCGGGAAGTCGAAGAAGCACCGGTGCGTGCCCTTCACCTCGCCCAACCACGCGTCCGGACCCGTTGCCGCCGCCGACACAGGCCTCGTTTGCGCCGAGCTCGAATGAGCGCCGGCGAGACTGACGGTTGCCGCTGCGCCGAATACCCGCCCCAGGAAACCGCGACGATCGGAGATGTTCACGCTCATACGCCCTCCTATGAGCGGCACTATACAACGCCCGCGACGGCCCTGGAGTGTTGGTGCGACGTGCCGCTTGAACGGACGAGCGGCTAGGCCAGGTCGCGGAGCATCACGCGGGAAGTTTCCTGGCCCACACGGTCAGCACCTGAGCGAAGCGGGCAGGATCGGTCTGATGCATCGCGTGCGCTGCGTCGGGCAATGAGACGTACTCAAATGACTGGCCCGCAGCGGTGACGATCTCCTTCACCTTTGTGGCTTGCAAGTCAGAAAGCGCGCCCGAGAGCATGCCCGTGGCCGGATCGATCGCGCGGGCGTGGTGCAGGCGCAGCAATCACTGTCTGCAGGAAATCGCGGCGTCCGGTGGGTGACGACTCTCGCTCGGACTTGATTCCGCTCCAGTTAGGTCAAGGTGAACTGACTTGCGCTCGGCGATACGGCGTCCGAATTTGCTCGAGGCCCGATTATCGAAGGTGCTCCATGTAGTACAGCGTGGAGAACGCGACGATGAGCGCGCACGCGGGCACGACGAGACGCTTCGCCACGTTCGCGGGTTGGTCCCAATTTGCGGTTGCCAGGAAGGTGAAACCTGTCGGTAAGAGCAGAACGATCGCGAGCTGAAAGAGATGCGCCGCGGTGCCTTCATCGCCGTCTGGCGACGGGTTGAACCGGCCAAAGATGATCAAGGCTGTTGCGCCGACCACCAGCGTCATCGCGAATAGCGCAAGGCCGAGCACGACATAGCCGCTGATCCGGTGGACGCCCTGTTCGCGCATTACTTCACCCCAGCCTTAGTTCGCGCTGCCATTGCACCCACGGTTCCGGGCCAAGGGCCACCGACCGTACAAAGTGATAGTACGACCTTCCTGGAAGAGTACGGCCTCTTGCGATTTCTCTGCGTCAGCGTACAGCCAGGACAGCAAGCCACACGAGCCCGCCCGCCACCA
>JBEBGB010000552.1:0-3722 GCA_040081675.1 Vicinamibacterales bacterium | reverse complement strand
AAGGAGGACGCGGCGGACTGGCTGCCGTCACACTTCAATCGGGGCAGCTACAAGGCGAAGCGTCGACGGTACTTCACCTCGCCATCGAGCTGAGGGCCTGCCGACCCCCGGGTGCCTCCTTGGCGGCGATGGCATCGCGACCATCTGGCCCTCCCACGCGTCGGCGCTGAGTGGCCATCCGTGGCTGAAGACGACCAAGGGCCTGAGCCCCAGTCCTTGTAGCAAATCTCCGCGCCGTCCCGAGTGATCATCGCGTCAACCGCGATGCCGGCGGTCTCAGGACAAGGAACGGGGTCGTTACCGACAGGCCGGATGCTGGCATCCGCAGCGCAGTTCGGTCGTGCCCGCCGACTCTTTACAGTACTCGCTGCAGTACTTTCCAAATGCTCCGTCGTTCTTGACCTGACAGTTGCAGGCGGGATGCGCGCACTTGCTGGGCTCGGTCATGGTGATCTCCTCAATCCGTGCCGGCGTGTCGCCGCCACGAATCTGGGAGTATCAGCGAAGGCGCAACCAGGACACTGTCCCGTATTGGACAGGATGACGGATGGAGACCGCGTCGCGCCTCTGCCATCATTGCTGCCCGACCGTCCGAACGACTTCGCCATGGAACAGAGCCGACGGCAGGAGTAACTGTCGATGTGCGACTGAGTGTTCGAAACAGGGCAGACACCACACGTGCGACTGGAAAAGATGTTGTTGAACAGTTCTTCGACAGCGATGAACGCGGCCGGCGAGCCGAACACAGATACGGATGAAAGACAGGAGAGGCGCATGAGAACAAAGACGGTTGGATGGCAGCGTGCAACGGTCGCCGCAGCGGTCTTCTGTGTCCTGATCGGGGGGGCGCTGGCGATCGCGGCCGAGACACCTTGTCCTGATCGTGTACCTGCTGGGTGGATTGCGCTGACGTAGTTCCCGGAGGGCACCCTCCGCAATTCGGTCGAGCAACGGAGTAGGGACTGTGGACGACACCTGGAAATCCGTGAAGCCCTGGGTGACGTTCGCCGGCGGCGTTCTTGTGGTCACCGTTCTGTACTGGGCACAGGCGGTCCTCGTGCCGGTCTCGCTCGCCATCCTGCTCACGTTCGTCTTGACGCCGCCCGTAACCTGGCTTCAACGGTCGGTCGGGCGGGTCGTTGCCGTCCTGGTGGTCGTCACGCTGGCCTTCGCGGCTCTCGGGCTCGCCGCTTGGGGTCTGACCAGGCAGATGGACCATCTGGTCGAAGACCTCCCCGGCTATCGGGCCAACATCCGAACGAAGATCGCCGACGTGCGTTTAGCGGGCAAGGGAAGCGCGGTAGAAAAGCTCCAGGAAACGTTGGCGGGCATCAAGGCTGACCTGGACACGTCAGAGGCACCGAAAGGAACCGTGTTGCGGCCCCTCGTGGTGGCCTCCAACCAAGTGACGGGGTTCTTGGGCTTCGAGTGGCTCGGGCCCGTCGTCGGGCCGCTGAGCACGGCGGGGTTCGTCGCTGCGATGGTCATTTTCATGCTGCTCGAACGCCGCGATCTGCGGGATCGTCTGATCGGGCTGATTGGGCACGGACAGCTTGCCACGACCACGAAGGCCTTCGACGAGGCCGGCAGTCGCGTCAGCCGGCAGCTGTTGATGCAATCCCTGGTGAGTCTGCTGTACGGCATCGCGGTCCTCGTCGGACTCTACGTCCTCCACGTCCCGTACCCATTGGTCTGGGCGACCTTCGGCGCAGCGCTTCGATTCATCCCGTACGTCGGTCCCGTGCTCGCGGCCGGCGCGCCGATCCTCGTCAGTCTCGCGGCCCTGGAGGGGTGGACGGGGCCATTGATCGTCCTCGCCTTGTTCGTTCTCCTGGAGCTGTTCACGAATCTCGTGCTGGAGACGGTGCTGTATGCCGGGGCGGTCGGCGTGTCGCAGGTGACGCTGCTCGTGTCCGTCGCGTTTTGGACGTGGCTCTGGGGACCCCTCGGGTTGCTGATGGCCTCGCCGCTGACGGTGTGCCTCGTCGTGCTCGGCAAGCACGTGCCCGGCCTCGCGTTCGTCGGACTGCTGATGGACGACACGGCAGCGCTGGCACCGGAGTACGGCTTCTATCAGCGCCTGGTGGCTCGCGACCAGAGCGAAGCGGCCGAATTGATCGACACCCACATCAAGACCGAGTCGCCGGTATCGGTGTACGACGCGCTGCTGCTGCCGGCACTGAGCTATGCCGAGCGTGACCGTTTGGAACACCGTCTCTCTTCGGATGAAGAAGCGGCCGTGATCGAGGCGACTCGAGAGCTGATCGCGGACGCGTCCGAGACCATCCGCCGCCACGTGGAGATGGAACCACCCGCCGCCGGTCCCACGCTGTCGGGACCGCGCGAGCCGCTGCGTGTACTGGGCTACGCGGTCAATGGGGCCGCCGATGAGGTGGCGCTCGCGATGCTGGCCCATCTGGTGGGCGACCTGCCGATCGCGATCGAGATCACCGGTGCGCGCATGCAGGCGGTGGAGTTGGTGTCGTTAGTGCGAGACCGAACGTTCTCTGTTGTGTGCTTCGCCGATCTCCCACCCAGCTCGTCGTCGAAGACACGATACCTGGTGAGGAGGCTTCGCTCCGCACTGCCGGAGTTGCGAATGGCAGTGGGACGATGGGCGCCGCCGGCGCTGGCGGACGACAGTCCGCAGGAGCTCGTAGACGCGGGCGCCAATCACGTCGCCTCTCTGTTGATCGAAAGTCGGACTTACCTCGGCAGCCTCCTGGAGTTGCCGCGCCTTCCAGTTCCAGATACCGTTCCCAATACGCGGACGCTCGAGGCCCTCACGGCATCACCGCCTGATGCAGTGGCCAAGCGTCGCTCTGAGTGATCCGACCCTGCCATCGCGGCACAGTTGCTGCAAATGCCAGTGCCGGAGGACACGGTCCAGGCACATCCCGGTTCTCCAGAGCATCCACCGGGCGACACGCCCGGTAATTACCGTCGACGACTGACAGGTATCTCCCATGTCGAAGCACATTGCCGTCTTAATCGACCACAGCGAGGCACGGATCTTCGACGTCCACGAAGACCCGCTCCGCCACCACCACGCAGCTGAAAAGACCAACATCACCGCACCGCGGCACGAAATTCACCGCCATCAACGCGGACGCGACGGCGAGGGACACGAACATCCGGAAGACGCCATCCACTACTTCCAGGCAGTCCGACAGAGAATCGTCGACGCCGAGGCCGTCCTGGTGCTCGGGCCTTCAACGGCCAAACACGAGTTGATGACGTATCTCG
Source organism: Vicinamibacterales bacterium (assembly GCA_040081675.1). Classification (GTDB taxonomy): domain Bacteria; phylum Acidobacteriota; class Vicinamibacteria; order Vicinamibacterales; family CAVVIG01; genus CAVVIG01. The sequence continues at coordinate 476 of JBEBGB010000552.1, read as the reverse complement.
AAAAGCACGATCGCCCGCTGGCGCAGAAGGTGATCGGCGTCCAAATCGTCGATCATCCAACCGACAAACAGGTGATCGCGCTGGCCGCCGAAGCGTTCCTCAAACAGGAACGATTGGCAGGACGCCCGTAAGCGCTGAGCGTGTCCGACCCAGCGGAATGAGGGCGGTGCGCTGGACGGACGGGATTAATTCCCGGTCGTGGGGAATTCCCAGCGTTGCTACGGCTGCAGACGAGCGAACTCCAGCCGTGCCTCTCCGAGCGGTAGCAGGTCGGGATCCGCTTTGACACGACGGAACAACACGTGTTACACGACACGTAGGCAAGATGTTGCAGCGCACGGATCGTCTTCGACGTTTCGATCCGGGCAAACACGGAGTCTCTCGATGGTGCAGTCGAGTCGGACAATAGCCGCTGTGCTTCTGGCAGGGCTGGGCCCGGCCCTGCCAGCGGCCGCGCAAGAGATGCCCCGCTGTCG
>JBEBGB010000551.1:0-3730 GCA_040081675.1 Vicinamibacterales bacterium | reverse complement strand
TGCGGTCGCTCGCTGGGGATGAACTGCTCGACGTAGCGCACGGCCATCGCCTCGATGAGCTCGCGCTCCTTCTGGTCGGCATGGCTCTTCAGGCTGAGCGCCTTCTGAATCGCGGCGTACGCGTGGGGCGACTCCTCGGCGGACATCGGCGCGTTGAGGTACGACCCCCAGGCCCAGGCTTCGCCCCAGTAGCAGATGGCGCAATCGGGATCGCGCTTCGACGCTTCCCTGAACGAACGAACCGCCTCCGGCTTCGCGAAGGCGTACATCATCTGAAAGCCCTGGTTGAAGAAGGCCTGCGCCTCGGCGTTCTTCGACGACATCGGACGCGCGAAAGTGCCGAGGCCGGCCTTGTACAGATCGATCGGCTCCATGTATCGATCTTCGAAAGACGGCGCAGCAGGCGCCTGCGCACGTGCAGGCAGAGCAGACAGCACACACCCCGCTGCGAGGCACACGGCTATTACACGCGTTCCAACCACCATCGATGTTCCTCCAGGCCGACGATCATACGCCGGCCGCGGGCCCCGCGACACGGGTGCCAGCCGCCTTGTGAACTGTTTCTCTTCAGCCCCAGGGGTCGCCGGGTGAGTCTACGCCGCTGCCACAAGGCGGCGGTATCCTCGAGCGCTGACAACCTTCGACGGACGAACATCCATGCGAATGAAACCACGTGTGCACGGCGCGCCAGTCGGTCATCGTGGTGACCGAAGGTGACGAAGCGACAAGTACGGTCGACGAAGGCGAACGGCTACGAGGTGTCCGCGCAGGTGTCCACCGTGTCAGGGCACGACTACCTGGACTTCACGCAGGTGACCCGAGAGGCTGGCGCCTCCGGGCGATAGGCCATTGGCGGTGGCGGTGGGCGGTTGGCCAGCAGCGCCGCCCATCGCCCATCGCCCATCGCCCATCGCGTCCTTTTAGTTCACCGCGAAGCAGTAGAGCTTTCCAGCACCGCCCGTGGCTACGAGGTTCGCCTGTCCGCAGCCGCGGCTCGGATGCGTCGCGTTCCACGATCCGTTGCCACCACCCTGCTTGTCCGAGTGACCGAGCTGGGCGACACCAGTGGCCGCATTGCTTGTCCAATTGCTGCACGTGTGATCGGCGGCGTCCGTGAATGCCCGGCCATCAGCCTGCGATCCGGTGAGGATGTCGTGTTCGTTCGGTGTATCGCCCACACCATTGACCAGGGTGTTCTTCTCGGTTTTCGAGAGCTGCTTGCCGAGGGCGTTGCCAATGCGCGCCTGCTCGATCGTGTCGCCGTGCAGCTCCGCAACGTTCTGAGCCACCCGCTGTCCGGCCGCGTTGTACCACGGGCCGTTGCCAATGCGGTCGCGCGCATTCACCGCGCCGGCGCCCTGGGTGCTCAGGTACGCGTGCCACGTCACGCCGCCGCGGCCGGCCGCAGCAGCCAGCGACTGACAGTGCGCATCAGCGCCGGCGATACCACCAAGGTTGGCGCCGTCGCCCTTTCCAACGCTCGTAATGAAGAACGACATGGGCTGTGGCGCCGGTGCCGCTGGCTGTTGTGCAGCGACTCCCGCCGACAAGGCTACCCACACTCCCACCGCAGCAGTGGCCGCAGATGCGGCCCCGACAAGACGCAATGTTTTCATAAAGACTCCCCCAGCCCGAGATTGTAGCCGCCCCCGCTCCCGTGTGATGCGGAGATTCCGCCATGCTCGAGTCAGAGGTGGACACAATGCTGACCTGGAAACCACTCTGGCGCCGCTCTCGGCATCCACTCCACGCCACCAGCCGTAGTAAGCCAGCGGAGGTTGGAACCACATGGAATCGCAGAATACGAAGATCGTTCAGGACGCCTACGCCGCCTTTCTTGGCGGCGACGTCACTACACTTCTCGGCCTGATGTCGGACGACGTCGTCTGGGAGCCGGTGCTCGGCACCGGGTCGCACGTACCGTTCTCGGGAAAACGTCAGGGGAAGCCGGCCGTCGCCGAGTTCTTCCAGTTGGTGGCCACGCACGAAGACTTCACGCAGTTCGAGCCGCGCGAGTTCGTCGCACAAGGGGACACCGTCGTGGCGATTGGTCACTACCGATCAATCACGAAGCCCACCGGAAAGACGTTCGACGCCGACTTCGTGATGGTCTTCACCCTGAAAGACGGCAAGGTCGTTCGCTTTCGAGAGTTCAGCGACAGCGCCGGCGTCAACGCGGCGTTTGCGTAACTCGAGCGTCGGCGCCACGCACCCTCGCTCATTCTCGCCACGAAGACGCGGAGCCGCACGCAGTGAGCTCGCTTTGTGCCTTCGAGCCTTCGTGGCAGTGCGCGGCACTGACGACCTTCATACTGGGCCAGCTATACTGGCGCAGCTATGAAGACCGCATTGATTCTGATGTTGAGCGGCGCGCTGGTTGGCGTGGCAGCGGCGTCATTCATCGTGCCCCCGATGCTCTCGTGGTACACGTCGCCAGGCGGTTTGCCACAAGGCGCTTCCATTCAAGCGGTCGTGCAGATCCCGGAAGTGATTCGGTACGCAACGTCAAAGCTGCTTGTCGGTCAAGCAGTGGGCTGCGGCGTCGGCGCGCTGACGGGCTTGTCTCTCGGTCTCATGTTCAGACGCAAGCCTCGTCCATTGAACCCGACACTGCCTCAGTAGCTCAGTCCACTCGATATCCCACTTACATTCTCGGCTGCACATAGTTCAGTCAGCTCACGTGTACGTGTTATCAAGCTCTTCAACCGCAAAAGAATTTACGCGTGCGTGATGATTGGGACCACTACCAGCCTGTGGTACGAACTATCATCATCGTTTGGTTCTTGCGTATATGGAGAGCGACGCGTGCGTCTGAACGTCGAGATTTGTCTGCTCCTCTTGAGTGCGCTCCTGATCGGCATGTTGCTGTTCATGACCCTGGGCCTGGGGCGCGGCCGATAGACAGAGACCCTGACACTCGGGAGCCGACGGACGCCCGGGTTAAATCACACCACCGAACTCCGCGATTCCCTCGCCGCCAGTCGAGCCCGTGTGATCTGGATCGCACTCCCAATGCGAATGCCGCGCGACCCACGCTTTCCCCATTGCCAACGGCGCGCGGGCGGTGCACCATTCATCGCGCAACCGCGCCCTGATACGCAGGGCAACGACTGGCTGAGCCGCCGCGGCAAACTACGAGAGAGAAGTGAGGCTGACGATGACGTTGAGCACACCCGTGAAGACAATTGTGGTCGCAGTTGGCGCGGTGGCGTGTGTCGCTGCCGGAATGGCCGCACAGGCCCGTATCAACCCGACCGACCCTCAGCCCACGTGCAACATGTGTCCCGGCACGCTGATTCCTCTCGCTGAACTCGAGGCGTACACGAAGAAGGCGATTGCGGAGAAGCTGGTCGATCAGCAGGTGCGCGACATCGAGATCGGCAAGGCGCACATCGGCATCGGCATGGTGTATCGCACGAAGCTGGACAAGCCGGAACCGAACGCGGTTGCCGAGCACGATCAGGTCAGCGAGGTCTATCACATCATTTCAGGCTCGGCGACCTTGATGCTCGGACCCAACATCGTGAATCGCCAGCGGCGTCCGGCCACGTTGCGAACGGTCGTGGAGTTCAACGGTCCGGGCAACAACGGGTCCGACATTACCAACGGCGTCTCACACCAACTCAAGGCCGGCGATGTGGTGGTCATTCCAGCCGGCACGGGGCACTGGTTCACCAAGATCGACGACCACATCAACTACCTGATGGTGCGCATCGATCCCGACAAGGTG
>JBEBGB010000550.1:0-3738 GCA_040081675.1 Vicinamibacterales bacterium | reverse complement strand
CGCCTGCGTCGCCCGTAGCGGCCCATTCCCATTGTGAGGCGTTATGAAGGCAGCGTACCGCTTGCGACAAGGCCAAGAGCCTATAGCCCAGAGCCTGTAGCCTTACTCCGCGGTTGACGCGCAGCGCCCTCCTGTTCAACAATAAGCGTTTGCGCTAGTTGACGTTAGCGCGACAACTTCAGGTTCAGAGCTGCTTCAGACGCGATGTTCGATTCCTTGAGCAACCGCCTGCAGGACGTTTTCAAGTCCTTGCGGGGACAGACGCGTCTCACGCCCGAGAACATCGAGGCGGCCCTTCGCGAGATTCGCCTCGCGTTGCTGGAAGCGGACGTCAATTTCAAGGTCGTCAAGGCGTTCATCGACCGCGTGCGCGACAGGGCCATGGAGCAGGATGTGCTCGGCAGCCTGTCGCCCTCGCAACAGGTCGTCAAGATCGTTCGCGACGAGATGCTCGCCCTGTTCGGGGATACCAAGGGCGGACTCACGGAGAGCAGCAAGCGCCCGAGGGTGGTGCTGTTGCTGGGCCTGCAGGGCGCGGGCAAGACCACGACCGCGGGCAAGCTCGGGAAGTGGCTGGCCGCGCAAGGACGGCACCCGCTGCTGGTGTCGACCGACGTGAAGCGTCCGGCTGCCATCGCGCAGTTGAACGTGGTGGCGGAAAAAGCCGGCGTGCGCGTGCACGATCCGGTGGGTGACCTCGACCCGGTCTCGCGCGCGCGAAGCGCCATGACCGAGGCTGGTCACAAGGGCTTCGACGTCGTCATCGTCGACTCCGCTGGTCGTCTGCATATCGACGACGAGTTGATGGCCGAACTCGCGGCGATAAAGAGCGTGACCGACCCGTCGGACCTGCTCTACGTCGCGGACGCGATGACTGGTCAGGACGCCATCAAGAGCGCGGGCGAGTTCAACAGCCGCGTGGGCGTGACCGGCGTCGTGTTGACGAAGATGGACGGCGACGCGCGAGGCGGCGCGGCGCTCTCGGTGGTGTCGGTCGTCGGCGTGCCGATCGCGTTTGTGGGCAGCGGCGAGCGGCTCGAAGACCTGGAACCGTTTCACCCGGACCGCGTGGTGTCACGCGTGCTCGGGATGGGCGACGTGCTCTCGCTCATCGAGCGCGCGGAAAAAGCCATCGACCACGAAGACGCGGCGAAGCTCGAACAGAAGCTGCGTTCGAACGAGTTCACGCTCGAGGATTTTCGGGATCAGCTCAGGACGATCCGCAAGATGGGTCCGCTCGAGCAGATCATGGGGATGCTGCCCGGGATGGGCAACCTCAAGGCGTTGTCGGAGAACAAGCCGGACGAGAAGCAGTTGAGCCGTATCGAGGCCATCATCGGATCGATGACGCCCGAGGAACGGCGCAAACAGCACATCATCAACGGCAGCCGGCGCAAGCGCATCGCGCGGGGCAGCGGCACGTCGGTCGAAGACGTGAATCGCCTGCTGAAGCAGTTCGTGCAGATGCAGAAGATGTTGAAGCAGCTTGGCGGAATGACCGGGCTGAGTGGTGGCGGCAAAGGTGCCCGTCGCAAGGCAATGGAGATGCTGCGCACCCGACATTAGGTCGGTGCTTCGCTCCAAGTCGCGTTCACCGCTTGTCCAGTCGCGTTGCGGCTGGTTGCGAGTCGGTGGGTGAGTGCGATGTGACGCAGCGTAATTTCGGCCGGGGCCGCGAAGCCTCCGGCAGTATGAGGAGAGTCGGGAATGGTAGCTATTCGTCTGCGCCGCGCCGGGTCCAAGAAGCGGCCCTTCTTCCGCATCGTCGTCACTGATTCAAAGGCCGCTCGCGACAGCAAGTTTGTCGAGATCCTCGGCAACTACAACCCTCGAACCAAACCCGCGCTGGTGCACGTGAACGCCGAACGTGTGAGCTACTGGATTAGCAAGGGCGCGCAGCCGTCCGACACGGTGCGTACGCTGATGGCGAGGCACCTGACGCCGGTTGCGCCGGTTGCAACAGCGACTCCTGCGGCCGGAACTGCGTCGGCCGACGCCCAGTGAGCGCGGTTCGCGGCGTCGTGGAAGTCCTGGCTCGGGCGCTGACCTCGACGCCCGAACAGGTTCACGTCGTCGAATCGGAGCATCGCGGAACGACGTTGGTTGAACTGTATGTCGCACCCGGCGAACTCGGGCGGGTCATCGGCAAGCAGGGACGAACGGCGGCGGCCCTCAGGACGCTGGCATCAGCGGCCGGCGAGAAAGAGGGCAAGGCGTCGGTCACTCTCGAGATTCGCGACGGCAAGCCGTGAACTGGGACGAGATGGCGGTGGTGGGGCGAGTTGCCCGGCCGCACGGCATCCGTGGTCAGTTCTTCGTGATTCCGGATACTGACTTTCCGGAAGATCGATTCGGTGTCGGCGCCCGGCTGTTTGCCATGCGCGATGGATGCATCGAACCCTTTACCGTGACAGCCTGCAGAATGCAGCAGGGGCGACCGGTGATTGGTCTCGAGGGCATCGACGACATGGACGCGGCGAGAGAGCTGGCCGGACTCGAGTTCAGAGTTCCAGTCGACACGCTCGCCGAGTTGCCCGAGGGAACCTTCTACCGCCACGACCTGGTTGGAAGCCTGGTGGAAACGGCGGAAGGTGCGGCCGTTGGCACCGTGTCGGATGTGGAAGGCGAGATGGGCAACATGCGGCTCGTCGTGCAGACGGACAATGGCGAGGTACTTGTTCCGCTCGTCGTGGATATCTGCACGAGCATCGACCCGGCAGCGAAGCGCATCGTCATCGCGCCCCCGCCCGGGTTGCTCGAGCTGACTGAACGCCGGCGATAACGATGCGGTTCGACGTCGTGACGATTTTTCCGGCGATGGTGCGACAGGCGCTCGACGAGGGCATCGTTGGTCGAGCTATCGAGCGCAAGACGTTGGAGGTTGTCGTGCACGACCTTCGCGACTTCACCACGGACCGGCACCGTGTGGTAGATGATGTGCCATACGGTGGTGGCCCGGGAATGGTGCTGAAGCCGGAACCCTTGTTCCGGGCACTGGACGCGATAGAGGCGCAAGACGCACGCACGCCGATGGTGCTGCTCACCTCGCCGCAGGGCACACGGCTGACACAGCGTGTGGTAGAGCGGTTCAGCAGGCAGCCTCGACTGGTGCTGTTGTGCGGACGTTACGAAGGGATCGACGAGCGGGTTCGCTCGCGGGTCCACGAAGAAGTCTCGATTGGCGACTACGTGTTGAGCGGCGGCGAGCTGCCGGCGCTCGTCATCATCGACGCCGTCGCCCGGCTGGTGCCGGGTGTCGTCGGAGACGAACAGTCGGTCGCCGAGGACTCGTTTGGGCGGGGGTTGCTCGATTTTCCCCACTACACAAGGCCGGCGGAGATTTCGGCGGGGTCATCTGGCGAAGTGTTGAAGGTGCCCGACGTGTTGCTGTCGGGCAATCACGCCGAGATTCGGCGCTGGCGAAAACGGGAAGCGCTCGCGCGCACGCTGGCGAGACGCCCCGATTTGCTGGAAGCCGCAAGTCTCGACGACGAAGAACGGGTGCTGTTGCGCGAACTCGAGAGAGAGCGTAACGCACTGATGTAAAACGATTGGGAGAGCCGCGGGCTCTTCGCAAGACTCGTGAAGGAGCAGAACATGGGCGCGATGGAACTGGTTGAGAACACACAGCTGGCGCAGCGGCCGGCCATGAAGTCGGGCGACACTGTCAAGGTGCACGTCAAGGTTCGCGAAGGGGACAAAGAGCGCATCCAGGTATTCGAGGGTGTGGTCATTGGT
>JBEBGB010000549.1:0-3739 GCA_040081675.1 Vicinamibacterales bacterium | reverse complement strand
TCGCGGTTGGCGGCTGAGCCGAGCCACTGCACCGCGTACGCACGGGCGTTCGGGCCAGCCAGCATGTCATTCAGGTCGGTGATGCCGTACCAATTGATGATTGCCGCCACCTTCGGCACCGACGGGTCGGACGCCGTGAAGCCGCCTCCGGCACACAGGCTCGTGAAGCCTGCGCTCTCCGGAATCATCCCGGCCGCCAGCGCGAGATGTCCACCTGCCGACTCGCCGCTCACGACAATCCGGGCCGTGTCGATGTTGTAGGTCTTCGCCTGATTCACGACGAAGCGCAAGGCACACTGCGCATCCTCCACCGCTGCTGGCGCAAGGGACACGCGGGCCATTCGGTACTCCACATTCACGACATTCCACCCCATCTCGAGCCAGGGCATGATCGACATGAACGAGGCTTCCTTCGTGCCGCCGATCCATCCGCCACCGTGGTAGAAGACCATCGTCGGCTGCGGCGTCTGCACGTCCCGGCGTCGATACACATCCAGCTTCGCTTCGTAGCCGTTCGCCGTGAGGTAGGTCACGTTCGCCTGAACCAGGTACTGGTTCTGCGCGTGCGTGGCCCACTCGGACGTTGGGGAGAGTTGTGCCAACGCAGTCGTCTGACCGATGGACGCGAGCACAATCGCCGCAGCTGCCGCGCCGACAAATCGTCGAGTCATGTACATTTCTCCAAGGTGCCGCGCGAGCGCGGCTGCAGATTTGGCTGATTCTGCCACGGGACGAGGAAAATTGAGGCGCGCGAATGAATCCGCCGATCTACGCGTCGGCGAACTTGTAGCCAACGCCCCAGACAGTCTGGATGAACTCGGGGTGGGCGGGGTCCGTCTCGATGCGCCTTCGCAACCGTTTGACCAGCGTGTCGACGCTCCGCACGGTGACGAAGGTGTCACCACGCCAGATTTTCGACAGCAGCGCTTCTCGGCTGAAGACGATGCCCGGATGAGTGACGAGAAGGTGCAGCAGGCGGAACTCCTGGTCCGTCAGCTCCACATCTGTGTCACCCACGCGCACCTTCCGGCGCGGCTCGTCGATCTCAATGCCTCGCACCGTGATCACATCGTCCGCTGGCGAGGCAGGTGCGGTGCCGGCGCCCAGTCGAGGACGCCGCAGCAATGCGCGCACGCGAGCGACCAGTTCGCGTACACCGAAGGGTTTCGTCAGGTAGTCGTCGGCTCCGCTTTCGAGTCCGACGACCTTGTCCGACTCTTCTCCCTTCGCGGTGAGCATCAGAATGGGCACGTCCGAATTGAGCCGGCCGTTGCGGACCGCTCGGCAGAGCGACAGGCCGTCGAGCCCGGGCAACATCAGGTCCAGCACCATCAAGTCGAACGCTTGAGCCCTCACCGCAACCAGAGCGGCCTGACCGTCAGCAAAGGCCTCGCAGGCGTATCCTTCGTGTCGCAGGTGCAGACAGACCAGGTCTCTGATGTTCGGCTCGTCTTCGACGACCAGCACCGTGACGGCTGGAGCGGTCACGCCGTGGTTCCAGGTGTCATCGTTGTTTCACACATCCACCACGCCCTCGTCACGGGACGACCGTCAAATGACAACAGAACACGAAGTCGCGCGATTGCGGCCGGTTCCTGGAGGACAGCAATGACAGCACGGACATTCAAACGCATCGGACTCGGCATTTGCGCAACGCTCATTGCCGCAGTGGTGGTTGGCATCGCTCATCAGAATATCAGCGCGCAGGGCCGTGGCTTTGGCGGACCTGGTGGTGGCGGGTTCGGTGGACCCGGAGGGGGCTTCGGAGGTCCAGGCCCGGGCGGTCCTGGCCCCGGCGGTCCTGGCGGGCGTCGCGGCGGACCCGGAGGCCCTGATGGTGGCGCGCTCGGACCCATGATGCTCGAACGTCTCGACCTGACGACCGACCAGCGCGATCGGGTGCGTCAGATCCTCGACTCGCATCGAGACGAACAGAAGGCTATTGGCGACCGCGCCATGAAGGCACACGAAGCGCTGCAGGAAGTCGTGACGGGCACGTTTGACGAGTCGGCAATCCGGGCGCGCGCAGCGGACGTTGCAGCGGTCGACGCCGATATCGCGGTGGCGCAGGGACGCGTCTACAGCGAGGTCTTCCAGATTCTGACGGCTGACCAACAGCAGAAGCTGAAGAAGCTGCAAGCGGACATGAAGGAGCGCCGCGAGAAGATGCAACAGCAGCGTCAGGAACGCGGCGGTCGCGGGCAGCGGTAGCCAGTCCTTACGATCAGAAATGCACTAACACGGAGAGCACGGATACAAACGAGAGGGCACGGCGATCTCATGGGCGCTAGGCAATGGGCGATGGGCGATAGGCAGACCCAAAACCCGGAGCAGAAACCCGCTGGTGAGCCGTGTCCTCCGTGTGAACTCCGTGTCCTCCGTGGTAGAGATTTGACTACGCTCTGGGCTCCGGGACAAAAGGCACTAACACGGAGAGCACAGATACGAACGGAGGACACCGCACGCTCAGATGATGGCTAGCCCTGGCCTCTGGCCTCGTGACAGCTTGCTGACCCAAGGCTTCAAGATCTTCTGAGTGTGCCGTGCCCTCCGTGTGGTTTCCGTGTCCTCCGTGGTAGAGCTTTTCTATAGAGCCTTTACGGCAGCCACGATGTGGCTGGCGGAGATGCCGAAGCGGTCGAGCAGTTCGTCGGGCTTGCCGCTTCGCGGGATTTCGCGAACGGCAATGCGGTGGACGCGAATGCCAGCTTCCGACACCGCTTCCGACACCGCGTCGCCGATACCACCGGCCGCGTAGTGATCCTCAACGGTGATGATCCGCTTCTTCGTTTTGGTCGCCGCGGCGATCAATCCGGCTTTGTCGATCGGCGCCAGCGAGTAGAGATCGATCACCCGAATGGCGATGCCGGCCGCCTTCAGCTCGTCGTACGCCTTCAGGGCTTCGAACACGGTGACCCCGGCGCCGACGACCGTGGCAACGTCGTTCCCGCTCTTGCGCAGCACCTTCAACCCGCCGATCTCGAACGTCTCGCCCTTCTTGTAGATGACCGGAGTCTTGGGTCGGCTCGTCCGCATGTACACCGGGCCCGGGTGAGCCGCCATTGCGGCAACCAACCGTTCGGTACTGACCGCGTCGCACGGATAGACCACCGCAAAGTTCGGCTGTGCGCGGAACATGCAGAGATCCTCGAGGGCCATTTGCGACGGTCCGTCTTCGCCAATGGACACGCCGGCGTGCGACCCGGAGAGCTTCACGTTGACGTTGCTGATGGCCATCATGCGGACGAAATCGGCCGCACGCGTGAGGAACGCCGCAAACGTCGAGGGGAATGGAATGGCGCCGCGTGCCGCCAGTCCCATGGCCGAACCCACCATGACCTGCTCGGCGATGAAGTTCTGGAAGAACCGATCCGGGAAGACGCGCTCGAACTTGTCGCTGAAGGTCGAGTTCTTCACGTCGGCATCAAGCACGACGATGCGCGAGTCCGAGGCACCGAGCTTGGCCAGTGCCGCACCGTAGGCTTCGCGTGTCGCCACCAGATCGCCCAGCGCGTAGGTGGGCGGCTTGAGCGGCGACGGCGGAGCGGGCGGCTCAGGACGGGAGGCAGGCCTGGCGATCGATGCCGCGAGGTCAATGCCCTCGGCTTGCGGCACAAACTGCCCCTCGAGCTCGGCGAGCGCGCGATCGAGTTCCTCGCCCTTCTTGAAAGGCTTGCCGTGCCAGTTATCCTTGCCCTCGGTGAACGAGACACCCTTGCCCTTCACGGTGCCTGCAACG
>JBEBGB010000548.1:0-3751 GCA_040081675.1 Vicinamibacterales bacterium | reverse complement strand
GCGGCTCCAGGCATCGCAGAATGGAGCCGCAGGTTACTGGGGAGACTGTCACCCATCAGGGGTGACTAAAGTGTGACCAATCAGGGGTGACTGTACCGCACGCCGCCTAACAGAGGTTTGGAGCTGACACTTCGGTCAGCTTACCCGCGAGAGGCGTTCGCCTTGCAGCTCACGCCTCTCGGTCAGCATTTTGGCTCGCGCAGCTCAAACCCAAGTCGTTAGGGAGCCTGGTCACGAACCGACGGGACTCATGTCATCTGAACCACCCCGCGGTTCCGGCGAACTCCTCGCCGAGTTCGGTCAGATCGACATCTACGTGTTCGACCAACTGCTTCGCGGTCAAATCACGTCGTCGATGCGCGTCCTCGACGCCGGGTGTGGCGCGGGCCGCAACTCCGAGTACTTGATGAGATGCGGGACCGAGATCTACGGAGTGGATTCCGATCCGGACCAGATCGCTCGAATCCGCAGCGTCGCGGCGAAGGCAGAGCCAAGTCTGTCGCCGGAGCACTTCCGCGTCGCACGCCTCGACGATCTCCCCTTTCCCGACGCCTACTTCGACGCTGTGATCTGCAGCGCCGTCCTCCATTTCTCGCACGACACGGCGGAATTCGAGAACGCCGTCTCTGAAATGTGGCGAGTCCTCAGGCCGAGCGGCGTCTTCTTCGCTCGCCTAGCGTCGACGATCGGACTCGAAGGATCAGTGACGCACCTTCGAGACCGATGGTACCATCTCCCCGACGGTAGTGACCGGTTTCTCGTCGACGAGACGTATCTCCTCGATATCTCGGCAGGCTTGGGCGCCGAGCAGCTCGATCCGCTGAAGACCACGGTGGTCCAGAACATGCGCTCCATGACCACGTGGGTGCTCCGTAAAACTGAGGCTGGCCCCAGGTCAGCTCCCTAACAAAGGTTTGCTGCTGACACTTCGGTCAGCTCCGTAGTCCGCATCGCTCGGCTTGCACCTCGCGACACGGCACGACCATGTTGCTCGTGCAGCAGAAACCCAAGTCGTTAGCGAGACCTTGTCCAGCGGGTAAGCCAGTGTACGACATAGACCTTCACCGAGAGTGGCTCCTCTCTCTCGTCGAATTACCCCCGGGCGGAGCCGTTCTGGACCTCGGCTGCGGGAAGGGCGGCGATCTCCTGACACTCGCGGCCCGCACTGCGAATCCTAGCGCGCGGTTCCTGGGCGTTGACGCTTCTGCCGACAACGTCGCCGCGGCGCGGACTTCCTCGAGTGATTCGCGAGTTGAATTCGCCTCAGCCAAGGTCGGTCCGCATCTCGATTTTGACGATCAGACTTTCGACGTGCTTCTGACGCAGGAAATGTTGGAATGCGTTCCGGACCTCGTCGCGTTCGTCCCAGAGTTGGCCCGCGTTCTTCGTCCCGGTGGCCAACTTGTGGCGTCGCACTACGACTGGGACACCCAGATCTTTAACGGGTCAAACCGCGACCGGACTCGTCGCTTGGTCCGCGCATGGGCCGAAATGAAACAGTCTTGGATGGACAATTCAGATCCGTGGTTGGGTCGTCGCCTCTGGGGCTATCTCCAAGGCTCCGGATTATTCAAAGGCGATGTTCAGGTTCGAGTCATGACCAACACTGAATTCGCCGAGCCCTGGCACGGTTACAGGATGGCCCATTGGTTCGCGGGCTTGGTCAAGCGTGGGCAAGTCCAAGCGTCGGACTACGACGAGTTCCTGACTGACCTCAAAGAGCTAGCGACCAACGGCCAGTACTTCTGGAGCGTCAATCGATACGTCTATGTAGGAAGGCGGTCGGCTCGCTAACAAAGGTTTGCTGCTGCCACTTCGGTCAGCGTACGTGGCCCGCATCGCTCGGCTTGCACCTCGCGACGCGGTGCGAGCATGTTGCTCGTGCAGCAGAAACCCAAGTCGTTAGAGTGCGCACCGTCTTTCTCGCTGCATAGTCTGGCGGAGTAGGGCGGCATGGGGTCGCTCATGGATCCTCAACCGCCCCAGGGGTATCTTGCCGAAGCATGGGACTCGACAAGAGGAGCCCACACCGTGGTCCAAGTCGCCGATCGTATAACCGTTGACCCGGAGCAGTGCGGGGGGCGTCCCTGTATTCGAGGCATGCGAATTCGCGTGACCGACGTCCTGGACATGCTTGCAGCGGGTGTTTCTCGGGACGAGATCCTCGCGGACTTCCCGGACCTTGAGGCCGAAGACATTGACGCCTGCCTCCGTTACGCTAGCCGCCTGGTCGATCGACCGGTCGTCGCGGCGTGAAGGTCTGGCTCGACGCTCAACTCCCTCCTCAGCTTTGCGCCTGGCTCCAAGCTGAGTTCGGGCTCGACGCAGTACCCGTCCGAACTCTGGGTCTGCGGGACGCCAAGGACGGAGCCATCTTTGCGGCCGCGCGCCTGGCCGGCGTCACGATCATATCCAAGGACTCCGACTTCGCCGACCTCGTCGCGAGGCATGGGCCTCCGCCTCAGGTGATTTGGCTTGGCTGTGGCAACGTCACGAACCGAGCTCTTCGCGTATTTCTGGCATCCACGCTTCGTCAGGGCATCGCGTTGTTGGAGCGCGGGGAACCGTTGGTTCGCATCATCGAGGCATCGTCGGACGTCTCATGACGCTCTACCGCCTGCAAGAGTGCAGCTAGGGCGCCATGTGACGCAGTTTAAGCGCAGCGCACTCTAACAGGGGTTTGGAGCTGACGCGGTAAGCGTCTCAGGCGCCGTGCCACTCGCCTTGCAGCTCGTGGCCCGGCGGTGACATGTTGCTCGCGCAGCTCAAACCCAGGTCGTTAGAGTGCGCACCGTCTTTCTCGCTGCATAGTCTGGCGGAGTAGGGCGGCATGGGGTCGCTCATGGATCCTCAACCGCCCCAGGGGTATCTTGCCGAAGCATGGGACTCGACAAGAGGAGCCCACACCGTGGTCCAAGTCGCCGATCGTATAACCGTTGACCCGGAGCAGTGCGGGGGGCGTCCCTGTATTCGAGGCATGCGAATTCGCGTGACCGACGTCCTGGACATGCTTGCAGCGGGTGTTTCTCGGGACGAGATCCTCGCGGACTTCCCGGACCTTGAGGCCGAAGACATTGACGCCTGCCTCCGTTACGCTAGCCGCCTGGTCGATCGACCGGTCGTCGCGGCGTGAAGGTCTGGCTCGACGCTCAACTCCCTCCTCAGCTTTGCGCCTGGCTCCAAGCTGAGTTCGGGCTCGACGCAGTACCCGTCCGAACTCTGGGTCTGCGGGACGCCAAGGACGGAGCCATCTTTGCGGCCGCGCGCCTGGCCGGCGTCACGATCATATCCAAGGACTCCGACTTCGCCGACCTCGTCGCGAGGCATGGGCCTCCGCCTCAGGTGATTTGGCTTGGCTGTGGCAACGTCACGAACCGAGCTCTTCGCGTATTTCTGGCATCCACGCTTCGTCAGGGCATCGCGTTGTTGGAGCGCGGGGAACCGTTGGTTCGCATCATCGAGGCATCGTCGGACGTCTCATGACGCTCTACCGCCTGCAAGAGTGCAGCTAGGGCGCCATGTGACGCAGTTTAAGCGCAGCGCACTCTAACAGGGGTTTGGAGCTGACGCGGTAAGCGTCTCAGGCGCCGTGCCACTCGCCTTGCAGCTCGTGGCCCGGCGGTGACATGTTGCTCGCGCAGCTCAAACCCAGGTCGTTAGGTAGCAAAGGAAACCGCGTGTCGCACCCCTTCGCAGATCTCACCGCAACGCCAGAGGCCAAGCTGGTTGAGACAATCTTCGGAGACCAGTT
>JBEBGB010000547.1:0-3752 GCA_040081675.1 Vicinamibacterales bacterium | reverse complement strand
AACCTGCTCGGCGCGGTCACGCAGCTCGTTCTGTTCGCGGGTGAGGCTATCCAGCTGACGCTTCACTTCTTCCGCCGGCATCTGGCTTTGGTTGCGCGCCAGATCTTGTTGCTTCCTCACGAGTTCGTCCTGCCGTCGTGCGAGTTCCTTGACGCGATCAACCGTGCTGGCGTTCTTGTCCTCGGTCTGCTCGGCACTGTTGTTGGTTTCGTAGTTGGTCTGCTGGTTCTTCGCCAGTTCTTTGTCGAAGAGGCTGGACAGATCTTCCGTTGACCGGTTTTGCCCCGAGCCGCCGCTGGCACGCTGCTGCTGAATCTGTCGCTTCTTGACATCGGCCTGCGCCTTCAAGAGCGCGTTCAACGCCTGCATCTCGGGCGGCATGGCGTCTGACGTGCTGAGCGCATTGAGCGCGGTCACGGCCTTGCCCATGGCATTCGACGCGGTCGTCATCGCGTCTTCCTCGGGCATGCTCTGGCCGACACCTGGCGTGCCCGGCGCAGGCGCCGGTGGCTGGGGAGGCGTGGGACCAATGCCTGGACGCGTGCCGGTGGGACGGGTCCGTCGCGGGTCTCTCAGGGTCGATTCGCGAAAGCCGCTGGACGTCTGCTCAACCCGCGTCTTGAGCTCGGCTTCCGATTTCGCCACGCTGCGAATGTCCTGTTCGGACTTCGCACCCTGTGCATCGCGTGACCGTCGATCGAGCTTCCACGTGGCGACGATGATCTCTTTTTGCGCAGCGACGAGGTCGTCCAGTTGCGGGTTGCCGCTGCTGCCCCCACCCTGTGACGCCTGCGTCTGCGCCAGCGTGAACTCCTCCTCGAACGGCTTCACCTCGAGAAAGAAGATGTCGCTACGCGATTCGCTCGACTTCTTTCCCCGCGGCAAATCGCGAGCGCGCACGTAGTAGCTGATGAAGTCGCCCGGCGTCACGTCGATGTCCTCGAGGTACATGAGGTGACGCCCGGTCACCGATGTCGAGTGCGACGGAATGCTCAACGGCACGACTTTCTCGGAACCGCCGCGCACGGCGTACACCAGGTCGAGCGCAGACACACCGAAGTCGTCCTGCGCTTCGGCGGCAATCTCGACTTCCTCGAGTCGAGTCACGCGCCTGTCGCTCGCGGGTCGCACGACATGCACTTCGGGCGGCCGGTCGTCCAGGATGCGAATGAAGTACTCCGTGTCGCCCTGGCTCTTCATGCCGTCCGCATCGGCGAGCGCCACACGGTACGACCCGTTCTCGCCGATCTGCATTTCGGCGGTCATGACTGTCGGCGATTCGACCTTCAGGTCGAGCCCCTTGTCGGGTCCGAGCACCATGCGTCCTGTCGTGACCGGCGCATCCGCATGCACCTTGATCGTCACCGTGGTGCCTTCAGGACCGTAGATGTCGCCCCCGTCCTCTTCGACCCGCGGCGCAAGGCCGAGCGCGGCAGGATAGGCATACGCCACATCGATGCGCGCCACGCGCGGCGGGCGTACCACCGACACGTCGAACACTGACGATGAAGCCGAGCCCGCGAGCACCTTGTAGCGGAAGGAACGAGAGAGAGCGGAAAGCGCCAGATGGAATCGGCCATCGCCGACCGAGTCCATCTCGGTCGGTTGCCAGTCGTCGGAGTCCACAGATGCGCGCAGAAGCTGCGCGACGACCGGCGCGGTGTTGCCGACAAGATGCGCGTCGATCGTCAGGCCGGCGCCGGCCTGGACGCGAGTGTTGCCTGGGGTCACCTCGAGGGAGATCGTCGACGGGAACAGCGTCAGCGCCACCGCATCGAAGGCCTGCCTCGCCGCGTGCCGAGCGGCGAACAACACTCCAAACAACAGCACGAACGCCGCGGCCGTGCGCAGCGACCGCGTGCGGAGCGCGTCGGCAGGGACGATCGATGCGGGATCGACCGAGGACGCCGCCTTCGCTGCGTCTCGCACCATCGCGCCGGCGAGGGCCGGTCGTTCGTCCTCAGCTCGAACTGTCGCGACGTCGACTGCGCTGACCAGGCGTTCATCGAGCGACGGCGTCCGCTCTTCGATGAACCTGGCAACCATGCGATCGGACGGAACCTTGCGCACCGGCCACGCGGCCCACGCAAGCGCTCCGATGACGGCGGCCAGCGCCGACGCGCCGAGCACAGCCAGGGCGACTGGCGCGCGCGAGGTCCAAGTCGTGAGCGCCAGCGTCACGCCAACGATCAGTGCCACGACGAGCGCTCCGCGCATCGCCGCGTCGAGCAGCACAAGACGACGCCACCGCGCGCGAACGCGGTCGATCAGCTCTTGAATGGGCCCGAATTGCTCGCTCATCGATCAGGCGGTCCTTGCCGCGACGAAACTCTCCACGACCAGTACGACCAACATCAGTGCCAGCCCATATTGCCAGATGTGCTGCCGTTCTTCCTGCTCCTGGCTTTGCAACGGGACACCGGCCTGCGCGCCCGTGCCCAGCGTCGACACGGCGGCGAGAAATTCGTCAGCAGACAGTCGGCCCGGATCGGCTTCCGCGGGGTCGACATTGACTGCTGCCAATCTGGACGCTGAGCCGGCGGAGACAGTCGGAACTCCTGGCACAGGTGGAACGCCGGGGGGCACGTCAGCGACCAGGTAGTCGGCCGCACGCTGCTGACTGCCGGCCAGGTACCGCATCGTCTCGTGCACAAAGGGAACGAAGGTGGCGTGCAACGGAAAGTCGTTCCCGCGATTGTCGAGATCAGAGGCGACGACAAGGACGTGGCCCTCACCGACGGCACAGTCGACCAGCGCGGGCTCACCGCTCGTGAAGCGGGCCAACGCAGGACAGCTATCGGAGCGCACCACCGACACACGCTGGAACTGCACCAGACCCATCGCTCCACGCGCCGACGCGAAGACGCGAACCACCGGATGACGCACGTCGGACGCGCCCCACGTGCGGGACACGCGAGCTCCGGGCGCCGTGGTTCCAGGATTGACGATGGCAATGCGTGGGCCGGCCAAAATCTCTTGAAGCACGTCGCCGTCCACGTCGGGACCGGCAGCCACCAACATGCCGCCGCCTTTCTTCAGATATGCGGTGAGCAGTTCACGCCCGTGATGTTCGAGCGCCCGCGTCGAGAGCAGCACCAGGGCGGTGTGCGCGTCGAGCTTCGCTTGATCCCACGTCGCAAGTTCAGCCGCGGCGGCACCTTCGACACCGTAGGCTCGGCCGTCGCTGCCCGCGGCCACCAGCGCCTGCTCCAGATAGAACGCGTCGTGCGCGAGGTCTCCTGCCGTGCTGATCGCGAGCACCGAAGGGCGAAGAGCGGTATCGGTGACGATGAACCTGGCGTTGTCCGCCGCCGCTCCTGTCGCATCGTCCACATTCACCGATGCCCAGCGCCCTTTCGGCGCGGCGAACGATACGCTGGCTGTCTGACCGGCACCAATCGGAAGTGCAGACTCGCCTGCCGGCCGAGTCGTCGAGTTCTGCGACGAGTCGTTCACGTTTACCCGCAGTCGAGCCGTCACGGCAGCCGGCCCGGCGTTGCGCACGGTCGCAACAATGCGATCGCCAGCCAGCCGCGCCGACGTCACCGCCAGGTTGGGCGGTGGCGCGCCGACATCCGTCACCTGAACGTTCACGCTCTCTGGGACGACGACGTGGTCGCCGACGTCCCAACCGGTCTCTTGCAGGTCGGTGACAACGACCACGGTGCCAGGCCGGCCACGCAGCAGATCGACCGCCGCGTTGAGACCTGCACGATATCTGGTCCGCCCCGCGCCCGCCTGGACGGCGTCGA
>JBEBGB010000546.1:0-3754 GCA_040081675.1 Vicinamibacterales bacterium | reverse complement strand
GCTGTGTCGCTCGAGGGCGGGACAGATCCGCTGCCTGGACCCGCGACACTGCCCTGAGCGGCATTGTTTGTAGACGTGACGTTTCGCCGCGTACGATTCCTGGCCTGTTCTTCCGTGGTCGCCTTTGGCACGCCGTCGTCCGTCAACTTCGCGACGAGCACGAGAGGCTGACCCACCTTGACCGTTCTGGTCTTGGGGCCCTCGATTTCGACGATGGGCGGCTTGTTCGCACGCGTTTCCGGACTGCTCGACATACCGGAGGAGCCGGTGTCATTTCCCTTCGCCACCGCGTCCAGGATGAGATCCGGGCGGAGCGACGCATACGCCTTCGAAACTCGGCCATGCGTGTTCAGCGTCCACACTAACTCGTCCCTGTCGGTGAACTGACTGGGAACCGGCACCCTGAACACGTAGCGGCTTCGCCGCGGGAAGAAGTGCGTCGGCTGCCCTCGATCGATCGGTCCCGGTTGGAAGCCGTTATCCGGCCCAACCGGGATATCCATCTCCTCTTCCCAATTCTTGTTCTCGTAACCGAACATGAAGTACTTCGCGCCATCGGGGTCGACCTCCCAGCCCTCGTAGGCTGCAGAAATTGGCTGCCCCTTGGAATAGGTCAGCACCTGCGCGTGAGCGGCGATGTACGCAAAGCCGCTCGCGAGGGCCAGGCTCGCGGCGAACATGAACGCGGTTCTCGACCTCACGTGCGTATCCCCCAAACTATTGCTGCTGGTCCTGATTCTGCGTCTGTGTCGTCTGTACCGGTGCTCGATCGGCGACACTGCACAGCGGGCAGCCACGGAAAGTGTCGGCGCCTGGATGCTGGGCGCGCCGCTTCATCATCTCCTCCTGGAACTGCGCGTCGGTCATGCTCACGTTGTTGCCCAGTTCGAGGAACATGTTCGTCACGGATCGGTTACCGGAGCCCGTCCAGTTGCGCGGGTCGGGCACGTTCTTGTTCGCCGGTGAATTGTCCACGTAGCCGATCATGTGCACGATCGTCCCCTTCGGGAGGAGCGGTGCCGAATCATCGGTGTAGGTGTAACCGCGCACCCAGTTGTGGTCGTACCCGACGCAGTTCAGCGTCTCGATGTTGCTGCCCCAGATCGCCTGGAGGCACATCCGCGTGCCTGGCGCGTGAAGGTGCGGCTCGTAGGAGAGGATTTTGGTGTTCTGCTTCAGAACCGCGTACGAGTGCAGCTGTCCGTTCGGGTCCATGGCATCGATGTCGATATCCTGACCTCTGCCGAGACCCAGGCTTGCCTGCTTGTATTTCGGCTCGAATCCCTTGGGAGCCAACTTGAATCCGATCTCGAGGTGCGACGTCGTGTCGCGCCCGTTCGAGTGCAGGTGAACGGAATCGGACACGATGTATGAACCAGCTTTCAACAGCCGCGCGGCTTCAGGTCCGAAGATGTCCGCATTCCTGCCAACCTCGTGAACCGGCCAGCCCGTCGCCGTCGGATCAGTCGGGTCGTCGGCATCTCTTCGGTCCGGACTCATTCGCGTGCTGTAAATCATGTGATGGAACACATAGCGCCCGCCGACGGTCTGCCGTCCGTTGCCCGCCTTGTCGACGTCGTTGAACTCTTTGACCTCGACCGCCGTCACGTAGCGATCCTCGTCGAGATTGACCTGCGCGCGCGGAATCTCGCCCCACCAGTCGGGCGTATTCGCCTTCACGGTCAGCGATGGGAGCTTCACAATCAGATCCGGCGTGCCAATCGTCCATGTACTCCCGTCGTCCCACTTTCTGGGCGGCGGCATGTCGGCCGCGTTGCCGCGAGGCGCGCCGCTGTCCGCCCACTTTGCGACCTTGGCGACTTCCTCGTCGCTGAGTGAGGGATCGTTCTTGAAGCTCTGGATGCCGATGTTCTTTTCCGCGTACCAGGGCGGCATCACACCGGCGTGCGGTCCGATTCCGGTGCGTTGCTTGATCGCCCGCGCATAGGGCCGCACTTCCTCGTAGGTCGACAGTGACATCGGCGCCACGCCGTCCGCGCGGTGGCAGTTCTCGCAACTCCGCTGCAGGATAGGGGCGATGTCCTTCGTGTACGTCACCTGTGCAGGGGCCGACTGCGCGCTTGCCGTCGACGCGATGAACAGCGCCACCGCCCCAGCCATGAATCCGCTAACGTAGACACCCCTCCGACCGTTGGATCGAGCCTGCATGCGCACACTCCTTCATTGACCGAGTGATAACTGGGGCAGTTGTAACACCTTCCGCCGCCTGGATTTGTCCCAGATTGTCGCAATACCGGACCGTCCCTTGCAAAGGCCAAACCCGTGACGGCGTTCAGAGAGTGCGGTCGAGCTGGCAGGCATCGGTCGAGCGGACCACTGGCAAGGGCCTTTATGGCGCCATTCCCAACCGGTGGCCGGGCGGATGCGCGAGGGGGCTTACGTTGGACCAGGCGCGGTTCAGTCAGGAAGTAGGTATCGCCATTCCGTCTCCGATCCATACGGTCGTCCCTTGTCATGTCGACTCGGCACGTGCACGAATCAGACATAGGTGGCGATGACACACCTGCGGCGCATCCTGGTGTCTGCGATGGTCATGGCCGTCCTTGCCGTCGCGCGGTTGGCGGGTGCGCAGGAGGATGGTGACGCCGCCGGCGGAGCGCAATCCGAGATTCGCGCAAAGGAGATGGCCCTCGCAGATGCCATGCACAGGAGGGACAAGGCGGGGCTCGAACGCCTGCTCGCGCCGGAGTACGTGCTGCGGAACGCGCCGGACGTGGATCGAGCCACGTGGATTCGCAATGCGTTGACCCTGTGCTGGGGCACCCGGTTGGACATGGACCGGTTTCGAACGCAACAACACGATGGGGTCGTTGTCGCAACATTCGAGATGACGTTCTACCAGGATCCCGCGACGTGTCGTCCAGCGGTCCTGCGTAGCGAGATCACCGATGTGTGGGTCGAGCACCCCGATGGGTGGCAACTTCTTGTCCGTCACTCCTCGCCCCCACCGGCACCCGACAGCGGTGTCGTGTCGCAGTATGGCATCGTGCCCGCGCCACCTCCGACGTGGGATATCAGCAGCGAAGTGTCGTTCGTCGCGACGAGCGGCAATTCGGCGACGCGCACGACGGGCATTGGTACTGATGTCACCCATCGATCCGGACATGCGAGCACCCGCGCTTCGGGCTCGTATCTGAGCAGCGTCGCAGATGGACTCACCAAGGCCCGATCGCTGTCGGTCCGAGGGCGTCACGGGTTTGAGTTCAGTCAGCGGGCCCAGGTCTTTGGCGAGGGCACCTACGCGCGGGATCAGTTTGCCGGCATCGACGGACGAACCACGGCGACGCTTGGCCTCGGATATTCACCCTCGACCACGCCGCGCCATCGGCTGACGCTCGAGGCCGGGTTCGGGATCACCGCGGAACAGCGCGTCGGCCTGGACGTGCGGTTCGCGAGTGCCTCAGGCGCGGCCCACTATGTCTGGACCATCGCGCCAGGCACGCGGTTGACCGAAGACGCGACCTTCAGCGCCGATCTCGATTCTGGAGTGAACTGGCAGCAGACCGGCCTTACGGCCATCAGCGTGACGCTGTCGCGACTGCTGTCGCTCAAGGCGTCGAACTGGATTGAATATCGGAATGCTCCGGTTGCGGGGTTCAGGCGAACCGACATCCGAACGTCAGCCGCGCTGGTGTTGTCGCTCCAACGCAGGCCGAGCGCTCGCTAGCGACGCGCCGCTTCGACATCCACTGGACCACGCGGCGGCAATGCAATACTCTCCCATCTCGCTGGA
>JBEBGB010000545.1:0-3761 GCA_040081675.1 Vicinamibacterales bacterium | reverse complement strand
CCATGGAAACGCCGAATTGAAGAAGATGTCGGCTTCGATCAGCTCGCCCGTCAGATCGTCGATGACGTAACTGGTCGATGCCAGCACGCGGTCGAGCGACGGCTCAGTCCGAAAGCCCAGCGTCGAGCGCCCGTCATCTTCGTCAGGCAGGCTCCTCGTGAGCCCGGCGAACTGGTAGGTCACCGACGCCGTAGGCACGGCCGCCCATGCGTCGAAGGCTTTGCCGATCGCCGTTTGAAACTGTGTCGCATTCACACCGTCCACGCCAGCGTCGGTCACGAAGTACTGCACCGGCGCGGCCGTCCACTTCAACGTGTGCTGCTTGCCGTTGGCCTCGTAGCCGAACTTCAGATACGCGAACGCAGGCTGGGTCCAACCGCTCAGCGCCACGAGCAACACACCGTGTGCGATGCGCGCTGCGAGTCGTCTCGAGCGGCGCATCATCGTGCCGCCGCCAATGCGCGGACATCGCGCTCGAAGTCCGCAAGCGGCGCCGGCACTCTGGACGCTGCACCTCGCACAATCGGGCCTGTGACGCCAGGCATGACCGCGGGCGGCGACACCAACGGGTCGCCCGCCGTCGAAAGACCGATTCGGTAGACGCCCTGATTCAGTCCGAGCACGTGAGGGATCTGCGGACCAGCGGCGCCAAGAAACACAATGACGCGCTGCCCGGTGGCAAATCGTGGAGCACCGATGACCACACTCCGCAGTCGCCCAAGTGTGCCGCCGGGCACGCGAAACCGCAGCGTCTGGCCCAGCTGTCCTTTGAGGTAGCTCTCCGGCAACAGGGTCACGATGGTTTCAATCGTTCGTCGGTCCTCCGTCCACTGGGACTCGACGGCGACGACCTCTCCCCGCGCAATGACCTGCGCGTCTCGGGCGAGTTCACCCAGGTCGGTTGGGACAAGCACCGTCGCACTCACGTTCGCCGCGAGCAGACACAGCACGCCGAGCGTCAGAATTGTGTTTCGCATGTGGACCCTATGGTTCTGAGAATTGCCTGGGCGGCGCGACGGCTGGCACCTGGTCCGCCGAGCTGCGCGCAAACCGCGGCGAGTTGTTCGCGCATCCGTGTCGCTCGCTCGTGGTCAGTCAGCAAGGACAGCACCTCGGACGCCACGGCTTCCGGCGTGAAGGCGTCCTGGATCAATTCAGGCACGACGGGTGTGCCCGCAATCAAGTTCACCATCGCGAAGGTGTCGACTTTCACGAGGCGACGCCCGACGCGGTATTCCAGGGGGGATACCCGGTACACGACCACCATCGGCTTTCCGTGCAGGGCCGCTTGCACGGTTGCGGTTCCCGATGCGGTGAGCACCACGTCAGACGCGGCCAGCACCGCGTCTGTCTCCCCTTCGATGACCGCCGCGCGCGCAAGACGACGGGCGGGCTCGAACAGGCGGTCGTCGAGGTGAGGTGCCCTGGCGAACACGAACTGCGTGCGCGGAGCGGCGGAGAGAATCCTCTCTGCCGCCGCGACTTGCGTGGGCAGGATGCGGCGTAGCTCGCTCGTGCGGCTACCCGGCAGCACAGCTACGATCGGCGCAGTGGCGTCCAGCCCAAGCCGGGCCGCCAACTCGCCGCGCGTCGTGGCCGACCGCGCGAGATCGATGAGCGGATGCCCCACGAACTCGACCGGCACTCCCGCGTCACGATAGATGCGTTCTTCGAACGGAAAAATCACCAGCATCCTCGTCGCCACTTCGCGAAGCAGCTTGATGCGTCCGGAGCGCCAGGCCCAGATTTGCGGGCTGATGTAGTAGACGACCGGTACGCCGATGGCCTTCATCGCGCGCGCAAGGCGACCGTTGAAGCCAAAGTAGTCAATGGCAATGAGCGCGTCAGGCCGACGCTCCTTCGCCTCCGCGAGCAAGCGCGCCTTGGCTGAGCGCAATCTCGGAAGCATGGAGACAATCTCGGTGAAACCGGTCACCGACAGGCCTCGGTAGTCGTCGATGAGTCTCCCGCCTGCGCGCGCAAACTCGGGACCCGCGAGACCGGCAATCTCGACGTCGGGAACGAGGCTGCGAAGCTCGCGTGTGAGGGCGCCGGCGTACAGGTCTCCCGACGCCTCACCGCAGGACAGCAGGAGGCGGAGACTCAAGATGCGGGGCGCTTGAACAACGACGGGTTGAGCGGTCCGCCGACCTTGATGTCGGTCACCGCGCGTTCGAGCGCAAGTTGCCCGCCAACGAGCACCTTCGCGGCAAACGTGAACTGGACGCCGTCAACGGGTCGGTAGTCGGAAAAGATCTCTTCCACGAGAGGCTGGCCCATGCCACCCGCAACATAGGTCTGCTTCGTGACGAGACCAGTCAGCGGGTCGACGAACATCACCGTCGGTTCGAGTTCCGGGCCGGAGAACTCGAGTGCCTGACGCACGGCTCCCTCGTCATCCTTCGCGTCGGCCACACGTCGGATCCGGACGCGTCCCTCGGCTGCCGCGAGCAGGACATTGATTGTGTCGCGCCGCAATCCGTTCTCGAAATCTCGCAGCATGCGGTCAGGCACGTCGTGCGTGCCGTTCGGGTCACGAACCCACGCGCGAGTGCCGTCGTAAATCTGCACCACATCGGTTCCACGGATCCGCGATTCGACGCGAACCCGGTTCGGATAGTCGATGTAGGTGACCGTATCGGCCGGGTCCTTGGGCGCGTTGGTCCCAATCGCGCGAGCGCGAGTGGTCACGACGAGGCTCTTCACCGCACGCAGCCGTTCGAGACCACCCTTTGCCTCAATCATGCGGTCGAGCAGTGCGCGCGCGCGACGGGTCTCCTCGGATCCGCTCGCGGACTGGCCGACCGACTGGTTCGTTGCCGGCTGATAGGCCACGGC
Organism: Vicinamibacterales bacterium; assembly: GCA_040081675.1. Taxonomy (GTDB): domain Bacteria; phylum Acidobacteriota; class Vicinamibacteria; order Vicinamibacterales; family CAVVIG01; genus CAVVIG01. The sequence goes on along the minus strand of JBEBGB010000545.1, from coordinate 923 downwards.
AACACTCAAAGGCTGCGCGATCGAGGCACCTGGCGCGCCCCGGCGTCCGGGCGCCGGCAACGCGCTCGGGTTCGTGCTCATCCGGGTGCCGGGCGCACGGAAGTCGGCCGCCATGAGCTCGAGATCGGCCATGTCGATCACTTCTACCGTGTTGAATCCCAGGCGACGCAGTTGCGGAACAAATGCCGCGGCGTTACCGACCAGCACGATCGACAGTCGGTCGGGATGAAGATAGTACCGGGCCACACGCTCGACATCGTCGGTCCGAACCGCATTGACCCGATCGCGAAACGACTGCAACTGCTCGACTGGAAGGTCATAGAAGAGCACGTTCAGCACTTGCGTGGCGATCGCGTTAGGAGTCTCGATGGTGAGCGGGAAGCTGCCCGTCATGTACGCCTTCGCACCGCTCAGTTCGCGCTCACCCACCCGCTCGCGCTGAATCTTCCAGAACTCGTCGACGATGAGGCGAAGCACTTCTCCGGTCGCCTCTGAACGCGTGTTGGTAGACGCCTCGAAGTCGCCCGCGTCGAGCAACGTGTCCATGTCGGCTTTCGCGCCGTACGTGAGCCCGCGTTCCGTACGCAGCACTTGATGCAGACGATTCGCGCCTTCCCCGCCGACGATGCGCAGCGTCATGTTCAACGCCATGTAGTCCTGGTGGTTCCGCCGGATGCCGATGTGACCGGCCCGCACTTCGGTCTGTACCGCGTCAGGCTTGTTGATCACGACAACACGCCGGGTCGGGTCGGGCGGCGCAACGGCCTGTGGCGCTGGCACGTCCTTCTTCGTCCAGTCGCCGAACACCTTCTGCACGGTGGCAAACGCCTCGTCCACGCTGAGGTCGCCGACGACCGCGAGAATCGCGTTATTCGGTACGAAGAATCGATCGTGGAACGCGACCAAATCATCTCGAGTGATCG
>JBEBGB010000082.1:0-13863 GCA_040081675.1 Vicinamibacterales bacterium | reverse complement strand
AGTGCCGCGAACGGGGCGAACTCGAAGCGCACGAAGAACACTTCGCGCGTCGAACCCGGCTGGCTGATGCGCCGGTTGGCCAGGCAGGTCGGCTTCGGCAGCATCGACTCGACGCCGTTCTCTCGAGCCAGTTGCACGAGCGCCTCGGGCGGCATCGCGCTGCTCATCCCCGCCCGGTCGAACTCCGTCTTCAGCACGAGCGGCATCGCCACCGGATTCGGACCGCTGAGCGAGAGTCCCGAGCGCGAGAAGATCTGGCTGAAGAGCGGCGGCGCCAGGGTGCTCGGTGGCCATAATGCCAGCACGACGCCCGACGCGTCCGGTGCGGGGTCGAGCGCGACCTTCCATCCACCAAGCTGCACCCGCCCCATCGTATACGGCTGCGCACCGACGCTGCGCACCGAGCGAATGAAGAGGAATGCGAACAGGGCGACAGCCGTCAGCCCCAGAACAATCTTGATGACGGTTGATTGACGCACAGTTCACTGACTATAGAGCAGGAAGTGGCCGACGCCGCAGACTCCGTCCAGAGTAGCGGTGATGCTCGCCCTTAGAGGGACAGGGACATTCCGCAGTTGATCGGAAGGTCCGTCCAGGTCGAAATATTCATCACCAGGTGGTCGAACGTGATCGACTCAACCGCGATGAGGGGTCAGGCGCACGTCGGCGTCGGGTCAGTTAGGAGCACACACGAAATTCGCCGCGTCATCCAGGCTGCCGGTGCCCCGGTAGCGCGCCCGCTGGGGGAATGGACAGAGCGGACGCGTTCGTTGAACCGCCCCGTTCACGATCTTCGAGGCGGTGATCTGTGCTGGCGGAACGCCTCGTTCCACCCACGCCTCGAGAGCCGACACCATGTCGAACGTGTCAGGGCCATCGCCGCCGCTGCAGTGGCCCATGCCGGGCACCATGAAGAGTCGGATCCAGTCGGGCGATGACGCAGGTGGACGCGTGCCCGCGAGGGCGCTCTTGTAGAAGTTCACGCTGGCCTGCGGCGCAATGCTCGGATCGGACCAGCCATGGTAGGTGAGCAGTTTTCCGCCATGCCGCGCGAAGGCCGTCAGGTCCGGGTTCACGCCAGCAAGCACGCCGTTACCCGCCGCATCGCCCGCGGCAGTGTCGCGATCCAGGTCGAACGTGCGCCAATCCCACTTCGGATCACTGAACACGACGTACTTGTACTGATCGACCGCCGTCTCATAGGCGTCAGGCCCCCCGAGTAGGCGCACCCAGCCCAGTTCCGTGCCCGGTTCGTAAGTCGGAAACACGATGTCGCCCCTTCGATTCTTCGGGGGGCTCATGATCGTGCGCGCCGTCTTGACTTGTGCGGACGTGAGGCATGCCGGACTGTCACCGGCCTGACACTGCAGCGTGCCGGGGTCGAACCTGCAGGCCACCGGGTTTTCGAGAAGTCCATCCTTGGCACCGTCCAGGGCGTCACACGCGGCGAGGACAGCCTGGTGAATGACGCCATGCTTCGCGGGAGGGATGGCGCTTTCGGGACTGGCGAACATCGCCTGAGCCATCCAGATGCGCCAGGCATCGAGGTGCGCCTTGGGGTTCGCCGCGGCGCCCGCGATGATGCCATCGAAATCGTCCGGGTACCGTGACGCCTCGACGAGGGCCTGGCGTCCGCCCGTCGAGCATCCGTTGAAGTACGCGCGTTGTGGGGTCGTGCCGTAGTGGCGCGTGATGATCGCCTTTGCCGCGACGGTCATCTCGTGCTCGGACCGGTACGAGTAGTCGATGAACTTCTCGGGGTGCCCGAGGGCGAAGCTCGCCCCCTCCGTCGAGTGGCCGGTGTCTGTACCGACCGCAGCATAGCCCTTCGCCAACGCGTTGCCGAGCGCGGGATAGCCGATCGTTCCCGCCCACCCACCGTTGCCCACTGCTTGCAGCTTGTTGTTCCAACCGGAGAGGGGCAGCCACACCTCGACCTTGATGTCCGAGTCGGAGGAGGGCGTGAGCGTGGCAGCGACACGGCAGAATGCCGGTAGTTTCGAGAAGGCGCCTGATGCCGCACTCCGCGACCCGGGCGCCTGAAACGCACCCGCCGCGACGGGGTCCGCTCTGTCGATTCGACCACCGCTGACGGCGAAGGACCGCAGGGCTTCACAGGTCGTGCCTGCGGCCGCGAGTTTCTCCGTGTCAGCGACCGTCAACATGCCAGCCACGATCGTGGCGCCGGACACTGCCGTTACGTACCTCAACATGTCCATCATCGTCACTGTGCGGCTGATTCTGCTGGAACCCGTGAACTGGGGCAACTGGAAACTCGGTGGAGGCGTGGGTAACCCGTGGGTTGTCACCTCGCCGCACCATCGCGCTACAGTGCGTCACCTTCTGGAGGCGTCATGCTTCGACCGACCTCGCTCACAGTGCGTGCCGCTGCTGTCTTCGGTGCGGTGCTCGCAATCGCCGGTTGCTCGGGGCCCGTCTCGTCCCAACCGACTCCTAAGGGCCCGGATACGCACACGCATCGGACCCAGGCGCGCGACGCCATCGCCGATGATGTCAGCCAGCAGGCCGACGCAGTAGCTACGGTTGCCCCAGCAATGCCCGACCTCCATCGATCGCCGGCTGAGTGGATCGGATGATGCTCCAGCCCTCCCGCACCCGGCGCGCGACGTCGTTGGCGCTGTTGGCGGTGATGGCGCAGGCCACTTTGTGCGCCTTGCACGCCGCAAGCACCTTCTGAAACGCGGCCTCCACTTCCGGTGCGCCCGGTCTGACGCCGAGCGAGTGCGTGAGGTCGTTGCCTGCGCCGAGGAAGATGGCACCGACGCCGGGTGTGGAGGCGATGGCATCGACGTTGTTCAGACCTTCTTCGGACTCGATCATGACGATGGCCAACAGGTCGCCATCCGGGTTGAGCGGCCAGAGGTCGGCGCGCCGTTCGTACTCATCACCGCTGACACCCCAGATCCACGTGGCGTTTCCCGGAGCCGCTCCCCGGATGCCGTTCGGCTCGTAGTACTTCGATCCTTTGAGCTGCGGGTATCGCATGCTCTTCACCGCAACCAGGGCCTGCTCCGGACGGTCGACGCCGTTGAAGATGACGCCGTGCAAGCCGATGTCGAGCGCCTGCTTGACGACCCACTGCGATTGATCGGCTTCGGGGGGGAAGCGGGCGAACAGCGCGACATCGGGTTGCAGCGTGCCTTTGCGAAGAACGGCAGCACGATCGGTCATGCCCATCAGGAACATGTGGAGTCCTGGCATGTCGAGCGGGTTGTGCTCCATGTCGACGTACACGAAATCGACGGCGGCTCGAGCCATGCCTCTGGCGTTCGGCAATGACAGGTCGCCGGTGCTCAGGCCGTAGACGGTCTTGCCGGCCGCCAGTTTGACGATGACCGGGTTCAGATGAATTGACGGCGACGGCCGCTGCGCGCGAATGGTCCCGGTGTCAACGAGCAAGCCGGCAACGATCGTTACCGCCGCAGCAACGTGGAAGCGAAACGGGTGTGCATCGGTCGAACGGCAGGATGGACGTCGCATGACCTCTCCATGATTCAGTGTCAACCGTGATCTCCTGGCCGGCGCTCGCGAGGTAGAATGCGCGCCATGTTTCCGGCAGTCGCACTGGTCTTTGCACTCTCAACCGTCTGGGATGGCGTGTACACAAACGAGCAGGCGGCGCGTGGTAACGACGCCTACAACGCCAACTGCGCCATGTGCCACCGGGCCGACCTTGGCGGTCGTCAGGGCCGCGCACTGGTCGGTTCCGCGTTCTTCGAGTCGTGGGGTGAGGATACCCTCGACAGCCTGTTTTCGGTGATCCGCCAACGAATGCCTGAAAGTCGGCCCGGATCACTCGATGAAGGAACGTACCTGGACATCGTCGCCTACATCCTCCAGCGAAACGAGTATCCGGCCGGAGCCGCTTCGCTCACCAGCGAATCAGCGAAGTCCATCCAGGTGGTCGGCAAGAACGGGCCGGCGCCAGTCCCGAACTTCGCGCTTGTCCGCGTTGTCGGTTGTCTGGAAGAGCAGTCGGCCGGAGGCTGGCGACTGACGCGGAGTGGCGAACCAGCGCGCACCCGCGACCCCGCCCCTTCCACGGGGACCGAACACGACCGGTCGTTGGCCACAGCTCCTGGCGAACTGGCCTTCGAATTGATGGACGCCTACGACGAGCCCAAAGGCCACGCGGGCAAGCGGGTGGAGGTCAAAGGTCTGCTGATGCGCGGAACGCCGAACAAAGTCAACTTCAGTTCACTGCAGGTGCTCGCACCGAGTTGCGGTCCGTGAGTGAGGCGTGAGCGTGCTGAGCTCGCCGCGGCGAGGACACCGGCAAGGAGGTACCATGCGACCGCTGTATCCGGTGCTGTTCACTGTTGTGGCAATCGCCTGCGCCGGGGGCCGGGGCACTGCACCGGCCGAGCCACGCGTGGTGCGCTATCTCACGCCGGGGTCTCCCGGCGCGTTCTCCGCCGGCTTGACGGAACGAGTGCGGGCTGCCATGCCAGGGACCGAAGTGCAGTCCGTTCACACCGCCGGCTCGTTCGTCGTGCTTTCCTCACTTCAGCAGGGGAAAGGCGACTTCGGCTTTTCGCTGGCTGACGTCGCCTACATGGCTTACCGGAAGGGGCTCGACGGCGAGTTATACCCGCACACCAACCTTCGAGCCGTGGCGGTGCGCTGGATGAGCACCATGTACGCCCTCGCGCCGCGCGACGGTCAGATCCGGTCGATCGCCGATCTGAAGGGGCTGCGCGTCGGTATCGTGCGGCCAGGCAGTGCCGGGGAACTGCTGACGCGCATCATCCTCGAGGCACATGGGCTGTCCTACGAGGACGTGCGCCCCGTTTTTACCGAGCCGGAGAATCTCGCCGAGCGGATCAGAAGCGGCGACCTCGACGCCGCCATGTTTCCGGCGACACCGCTCAACGACGTCAAACAGCTGATCGACAGGCTCGAACTGCGCGTCGTCGAACTCGATCGAGCGGTCGTCAGACGCCTTCAGGGTGAATACCCGTTCATCAAGTCGGTGTCGCTTGAGACGGGATTGGTGGGTTCCGGGAGTCGCCTCAGCGTCGGCGTCGACAGCGTGCTGGTGTGTCGCGCCGACCTGGACGAACAGGTGGTCTACGGCCTCACCCGCGTCTTCTACGCCATTCTCTCCGACATGGCGAGGACCCAGCCGGGAGTCGACCCCAACAACGCCGCCGCAGCGCCGATCCCGCTACACCCCGGCGCGGCACGCTTCTATCGTGAGCAGCAAGTCCTGAACGAATCGTGACCATTCGGTCCTGGTTCGAGCGATCCTCGGCTGACAGCCGCGATTCCGACACCCGCCAGTGGCGCACGGCCGTGGCCGTCGCCGTGGGGCTTTGTCTCGCCACTGTGGCGCTGGTCTGGTTGGCCTCCGTGGCGACGCGGCAGTGGCAGCGCGGCACCGAGCTTCTCCAGGAACGCCGTGCGGCCGAAGCGCTTGCGCTCGCGCATGCGGCGCTCGTTCGCGACATGAAGGGCGCCTGGGTGAGTTTCCTGGTCCCGATCGATCATCCGGCGCTCGAGGACGATCCTCCCTACGAGTTGCTGCACCGTTCGGCGCAGAGCTTCGCGCTTTTCCCGTACATCGAGTCCGTTGTGGTGTGGCGCGGTGACGACACAGGGCCGGACCAGACCTACGCGTTCGTCCGGTCCGACCGCCGACCAGCCTGGGACCACAGCGAACATCCGCAGGACTCGTTTCCGGTGTTGCTGCTGCGCGATCCACTGCCGTTTGCACCGATCATCGAGCAGGCCAGGCGCGCCGAAACGTCGAGCGGTCCCTTCGGACTGCTCGACACGACGATCGACGGCGTGCGGTATCAGATCGTGACACACATCATCGTCGGGCCGGCTCCGAGTCACCCCGTGAACCGCGTCGTCGCGCTGGTCATCAACATCGACTGGGTTCGTCGTTCCTACTTCGCGCCCATCCTCGAGCAGATCGCGAGCATAGGCGGAGTCAACGACTCGGTCGCATTCTCGGTGTCGGACGAAACGGGCAAGGTGCTGGCGGTGACCGGACCATCTGCTTCGTCCGGCGCCCAACTCCAGCGGCGCTTTCCATTCGTCTTCATGGAGGTGACGGCGCTGCGTGCGGGCTCGAGGCCAAGGCCGCTCATCAACGAGTTCGCGGTGCATGTCCATCAGGCGTCGGGGGCCACGGCCGGTGCGGCGTCGTCGGTCGGATCGCGCATCCTGCTCTTGATTGGCGTGGCCGCCCTCGCCAGCGTTGCCGGCTTGCTGCAGACGGTGCGGGCCGTGCGTGGCAGCGTGCGGCTCGCGCTCCTGAAGTCTGAGTTCGTCTCGGCTGTCACGCACGAGTTGAAGACGCCCCTGGTCACGATCCGACTGGTTGGCGACACCCTTGCGCGTGGCCGGTACGCGTCCACCGAAACGATCCAGGAGTACGCGGAGCTGCTCTCGCAGGAAGCGGCCAAACTCAGTCAGTCGATCGACCATCTGCTCACCTACGCGCGTTACAGTGAGTCGATGCCTCCCACCGAGCTGGTCGCCATGGATCTCACTGACCTGGTGGATGACGCCGTCGACCGCTTCCGCACGAATCTCACCGAACGCGAGAGCACGCTGAACGTGGAGGTGCCGGTCGAACTTCCAAGGGTGCGCGTGGACAGCCGGGCCATGAGCCAGGCTCTCGAGATCGTGCTGGACAACGCCTTGAAGTTCAGCGAAGGGAAACCGGAGATCACGATTAGCGCCCGCGACGAGGGTGCCTTCGTCAGGCTCACCGTCGCGGACCGTGGCCTCGGCATCCATCCTGACGATCTCGCGCATGTCCAGGAACGATTCTTCCGCGGCCGGAACGCGTCCGCCAACGGCAGCGGGTTGGGTCTGGCCATCGCGAACCGCATCGTGCGGCAGAACGGCGGCGAAATCCGGATCGCCAGCGGACTCGGCGCGGGCACACAGGTCCATCTGCTTCTGCGGCCGGTGCGCGCGTGAAGGGCAAACGCATCCTCATCGTCGAAGACGATGCCTCGATTGCGCGAATGATTCGGGACAATCTCGAGTTCGACGGCTACCAGGTCGAGTGGTCGCAGAATGGACGCGATGTGCTGTCGCTGGCCGATGCGTTTCGGCCCGATCTGGTGCTGCTCGACCTCAGTTTGCCCAATGGCGCCGACGGGCTGGAACTGTGCCGCAAGATCAGTCAACGTCCCGAACGGACTCCCATCATCATTGTCACCGCCCGGGCCGCCAAGGAAGATCGTGTGCGGGGCCTCACCCTCGGAGCCGACGACTACGTCGTCAAGCCGTTCGCGCTGGAGGAACTACTGGCGCGCGTCACGGCCGTCCTGCGGCGCGTGAAGCCGAGACTCGATGCCGTGCGGTTGGGCGATGTCGAGGTCGACTTCCGCAGGCTCCGGGTGTCGAAGGGCGCCACGGAGATCGCGATGACTGATCGCGAGTTCGAGGTGCTCCGGCACCTGGCCGAGCGGTCCGGGGCCATCGTCAGTCGCGAGGAGCTCCTGCGGATCGTCTGGGGGTACTCGAACATGCCCACGACCCGCACGGTCGACAACTTCATCTTCCGCCTGCGCAGCAAGCTGGAGCTTGACCCACATCATCCGCGCCACATCCGGACTGTTCACGGAGACGGCTATCGTCTGACATTGGACGAATAAGGCCCCAGTTGGGGCCGGCAAAACCCAAAGATCCGGATGTCCCCCCTTGGTCACCGGGCAGAGACATTTGGTGACAATTAACTCGTTGCGAAAGCTGCAACGGCGTCCATAGAATTCGCCACCCAGCGGTCAAGGTGGACGTGCGACCGACGACGCGCACGTGGCGCGCGTGGGCGAGTCGGTGCGCAGTTCCGAGGAATGACGAACACAAATCGGGAGGGAAGATGAAGAAGTGGATTGGACCGTTGTGCAGCGTAGTGGTGTTTGCCTCTCTGGCGACCGGCCTGTCGGCTGGCCAGCAAGGTGCACCGGCGAAGCAGACGAGCGCTCCGGAGATTCAGTTCGACTCCGTCCCAGATTTCTTGAGGTTGCCGCCGGGGATGAACTTCGGCGAGGTGCCGGGTGTGGCAGTCGACTCGAGAGGCAATATCTACGTCTTCTCGCGATCTGGGGCGACGGGTGGGCCTGCTTACGGCCCGACCGCCGCGCAGTTGCTCGAGTTCGCGCCCAACGGCGATTTTCTTCGCGAAATCGGCCGCGACCTGTATGGCTGGGCCTTTGCCCACTCGGTCCGAATCGACAAGAACGACAATATCTGGGCCATCGACAAGGGCTCGGACATGATCATCCGGTTCAACCAGGCTGGTCGGGTGCAGTGGGTGTTCGGGCGGCGGAAGGAATCGGCTGACGGCGCTGAACCGTGGGAGCACGTGAATCCTCCGGCTGCGCCTCGCGACGGTAGTTTCCGGCAGCCGACAGATGTGGCCTGGGACTCGCAGGGCAACATCTACATCACCGACGGCTATATCAACTCCCGGGTCGCGAAGATCGACAAGAACGGCGACTGGGTGAAGTCGTGGGGCGAACCCGGCACTGGCCCCGGTCAGTTTCGGACGCCGCACGCGATTGCCATCGACAAGGACGACAACGTCTACGTTGGCGACCGCGGCAACCAGCGGGTGCAGATCTTCGATACGAACGGCAAGTATCTGCGTGAGTGGAAGGTCGAGATTCCGCCCGACTTCAGCACCCGCTCCGTGAACGGCGAGACGCCCAAGGCTCCGTCGATGCAGGGCGTCGGCGCGCCGAACTCACTGTGCATCACGCCGGGCCCCAACCAGGTGCTGTTCCTTGGTGAAAGCACGTGGCCTGCCCGCATCTTCAAACTGACGCTCGACGGCAAGGTGCTCGGGGTCATCGGCAAGTCGGGCCGTAACCTGAAGCAGTTCTCGGGCGGTCACGCGCTCGCCTGCCCATCGGAGAACGAAATCTACGTCGCCGAGAGTTCGAACTGGCGCGTGCAGAAGCTCGTCCTGCATCCGACGCCCTCGCAGATGTCCACTGCACGGTAGGTGCTGACTCGACTGACAGTCGTTCCGTCACGTTTCGCCGGCTTGGGGTTCGCACGCGATGAAGCCCCTTGCGAGGAGGGGTTGATGTTTTCAGGAGGTTCGATGAAGCGCTGGAGTCAGATCGTCGGTAGGTCGGTTGTATTCCTGCTGTTCGTGCTGCTCGTCGCCCTGCCCGCCTCTGCGCAGCAGGGCAGCGGCATCGCGGGCGTTGCGAGGGACGACAGCGGCGGTGTGATGCCTGGGGTCACCGTCGAGGCGTCCAGTCCAGCCCTGATCGAGAAGGTGCGCTCGGCCGTCACGGACGGTTCCGGCCAGTACCGCATCATCAACCTCGTCCCGGGCACCTACACGGTTACGTTCACGCTCCCCGGGTTCAGCACCTTCAAGCGTGAAGGTATCGAATTGACGACGAACTTTACCGCGACGGTGAACGGCGAGCTGAAAGTCGGCGCGCTCGAGGAATCGGTCACCGTCTCCGGTAGCGCCCCGCTGGTCGACATACAGAGCGCGGCCGTGTCGCAGCAGGTGACGCGCGCGGTGCTCGACGCCATTCCGACCGGACGCAGCGTGCAGGCGGTCGGCAAGATTCTCCCCGGCATCACCACGAGCGGTGGTGAGCGCGGGGGTGTGGACGTGGGCGGAACGGCAGGCTTCCAGTCGGTGACCCTGAACTCGCACGGGTCGCGCGGCGACAATGTCTATCAGATCGACGGCATGACCGTACAGTCCGGTATCGGCAACGGCACCTCGCCGCAGTACTACAACGAGGGGCAGTTCGAGGAATACACCTACACGTCGAGCGGCATTCCCGCGGAAGTCGCAAATGGCGGCGTTCGCATCCAGATGACTTCGAAGGAGGGGGGCAACGCCTTCCATGGTTCGGGGCTGTTGCAAATCGAGCCTTGGCAGACCAGCAACTTCACCCCGGAACTGGAGAGCGCCGGCCTACGCGTGCCAGACGCCGTGCTGAAACTGTGGGACAGTTCGTTCTCCCTGGGCGGTCCGTTCATCAAGAACAAGCTGTGGTTCTTCACCACACATCGCTACAACGGCGGCGACTTCCTTGTCGGCAACAGCTTCTATCGCGACCAGGCAGTGTGCGACCAGTACGGTTCGCAGAAAGAGAAGGACAACAACTGTCAGGGTGTCGACGACAACTACGAGTTGAGCAACATCGGTCGTCTCACCTACCAGGCGACCCCGAAGCACAAGATTGCCGGCTTCTACTCGAAGGAGAACAAGCAGCGCGGGCACCGCGAGCTCGCGGCAGGTGTTTCGCCGGAATCGTCGACGCCGCAGGACATGCGCCTCTCGTACTCCTCTGCCATCAAGTGGACAGCGCCGCTCACGAGCAAGCTGCTGTGGGACGCAGGTGTATCCCAGTATTACCTTGGCTACACGTTCGAGTACCAGGACGGCGCGCAGTTCTACAACAACATCGCGTACCAGGACACTGTGCTCAGCACCCGTTGGGGTGCACGTCCTGGCGGCCTCTTCCGTCGAAACAACTGGAAGCGCTATTACTCGGCGTCGCTGGCCTACGTCACCGGTTCGCATGCGATCAAGGGCGGCGTCCAGTACAACCATGCGACCGAATACTCGTACTACAACGTCGACCCGTGGCACATGGTGGCTGTGTTGCGTAACGGCGTGCCCACCTCAGTTACGGTGGACAACACGACCGTCAACAACCGGCCGGGTCACGACGAGGCGGCGTTCTTCGTACAGGATCAATGGACGCTGAAGCGCCTCACGATCAACCCTGGTATCCGGTTCGACCGGTTCCATCCGTGGGTGGGTGCGCAGGACGCGCCGGCCAACCCGTGGCTGCCGGCGCGGCAGTTCTCGGCGATCGACGACATGCTGGCGTTCAAGAACTGGGCGCCACGCTTCAGCGCGATCTACGACGTGTTCGGTAACGGTGGCACGGCCGTGAAGTTGAACGTGAGCAAGTACGTGGCGATTCTGGGCAACAGCCAGGCGGATCTCTACAACCCGCTCGGCGTGCTCACCGACTCGCGCACATGGCGCGATACCAACGGCGATCTCTTCCCGCAGTACTCCGAAGTTGGTCCGAGCACGATCAGCAACTTCGGTACGCGGGCGCCGCGCCTTCAGGACCCGAACGTCGAGCGGGAGAAGCAAATCGAGTGGTCCGCGTCACTCCAGCACCAGCTCACTCAGCGTGTGGCGCTGACGGCCGGGTTCTATCACCGCACGTTCTACGACCTGAACCAGACCATCAACACGCTGGTCGACGTCGAGCGGGACTACACGCCCGTGCAGATTGCGGATCCGCGCAGCAGCGGAAAGACGATCACGATCTATAACCTCAATCCCGCCAAGCTCGGGCAGACCAACTTCGTCGACAGCACGTCGACGAAGAACCGGCTGTACTGGGACGGCATCGACATCTCGGGTCAGGGCACGCTGATGGAGGGTGGGCGCGTCTATGGCGGCGTGTCGTTCGGCGGTCGTTCGCAGGACATGTGCGACGTCGTCGATCCGAACTTCACCGGAACGCTGGGAAGCCCGGTGTGGGGCAAGCAGTACTGCAAGCAGGACGAGGCCTGGCGCCCGCTCTTCAAGTTCGGCGGCACGCTCCCGCTGCCCTTCGCGACGCAGGTCAGCGGGTCGTACAGCAGCTTCCCGGGAAACTCGCAGAGCGTCACCTACAACGTGAGCCGCACGATCTACCCGCAGCTCGTGCAGACATCCATCACGGTGCCGCTCGACGACCCGTCCAACCCGGACCGCTACTATCCGCGCGTCAATCAGCTCGACATCCGGTTTGCCAAGAGGCTGCAACTGACCAGCAGCAAGCGGCTGATGATTCAGTTCGACATCTTCAACGCGATGAACTCGAACCCGGTGCTTGCGTCGGTCACCTCCTTCGGTCCGACGGTCTATCGGCCGAACACAATCATGCAGGGACGACTGTTCCAGTTCGGCGGGCAGATTTTCTTCTAGGTCCCGTTCGCCACTCCCGGACCGGCCGTGCCGGTCCGGGAGATTCGGGCCCCCAAGACTCGGACCTGTGGACTGTTCAGGGAATGGGCGACTCTGGGGGCCAACTATGACAATTGGTGACAATCTCGGCCTGGAAAATCCTTCACACTGTTCGGCGGAGCCACCCGTCGGATGCTTTCGGCTCGGGCGTCCTCGCTAAGGCGCCGACATACCCCGGCCGGAGTTCTCGAGGCACATCACGCATGAAGCTACAGCCGTGGGTTCGACTTGCGCCGATTGTCCCGCTCGCCCTGCTGGCGGTGTGGGGCGGCGCCGCGGTGCGCGGACAGTCCCCCGCCCTCGGGACACAGAACGGCGAGTGGCAGACGCACGGTGGCGACCTGCGGAGCACACGCTACGCCCCGCTCGACCAGATCAACGCGACCAACTTCAACAAGCTCGAGGCGGCATTCCGCTTCAAGACGGATCAACTCGGCCCGCGGCCGGAGTACAACCTTCAAACCACCCCGCTGATGGTGAAGGGCGTTTTGTACTTCACGGCTGGCACGCGACGCGCGGCCGTGGCCGCGGACGCCCGGACTGGCGAAATGCTGTGGATGCACCACATCAACGAGGGTGCACGCGGCGCGGCTGCTCCGCGACAGCTCTCGGGCCGGGGCGTAGGGTACTGGACTGACGGCCGCGAAGAGCGGATCGTCTACGTCACGCCCGGCTATCAGATGATCGCGCTCAATGCGAAGACGGGTGTCCCGATCGGCTCTTTCGGCAAGGATGGCATCGTCGATCTGAAGCTCGAGAACGATCAGCAGATGGACCTGGTAAAGGGGGAGGTCGGTCTGCACTCGCCTCCCCTCATCGTGAACGATGTGGTGGTCGTCGGTGCCGCGCACATGTCGGGCGGTGCGCCGAAGAGCAAGACCAACGAGAAGGGCTACATCCGCGGGTACGACGTCCGGACGGGCAAGCGCCTGTGGATCTTCCACACGATTCCGCGACCGGGCGAGTTCGGCAACGACACGTGGGAGAAGGACTCGTGGGCGTACACGGGCAACGCTGGCTCGTGGGCGAACCTGACGGCCGACGACAAGCTCGGCCTCGTTTACGTGCCGATCGAACTTCCCACCGGCGACTACTACGGCGGCAACCGACCAGGTGCCGGTCTCTTTGGCGAGAGCCTCGTGGCACTGGACGTGAAGACTGGGAAGCGCAAGTGGCACTATCAGTTCGTGCACCACGGAGTCTGGGACATGGACATCCCATCGGCGCCGATCCTTGCCGACCTGACGGTCAACGGCCGCCAGGTCAAGGCTGTGGTGCAGCCGACCAAACAGGCGTGGATGTATGTGTTCGACCGCGAGACCGGCCAGCCAGTCTGGCCGATCGAGGAACGTCCGGTGGAGAGAGGAACGGTGCCCGGTGAGTGGTATTCGCCGACGCAGCCCTTCGTCACCAAGCCGCCGGCCTTCGACCGGCAAGGCCTGAGCGAAGATGATCTGGTCGACTTCACGCCGGAGTTGAACGCCGAAGCGCGTCGGATCATCAAGAACTACCGCATTGGTCCGATGTTCACGCCACCGGTCGTGAGCCAGTGGCCGGGGCCGCTCGGCACCATCCTGATGCCTGGTTCGGCAGGCGGCGCGAACTGGATGGGCGGTGCGCTGGATCCCGAGACCAATTACGCGTACGTCTACTCGATTACCGAGACCCGCATCTACGGTTTGGTGCCCGCCGATCCGGCACGCACCGACTTTGGCTGGGTACAAGGGCAGGCACGCAATCCGAACGCTCCGCCCCCCGCACCCGGTGCTGGGCGTGGCGGGGCGGCCACTGTCATTCAAGCAGTCGGATCAGGGCACGTTGTTGATCGGCGGCGGACGGCAAGGTATACCCGACATTGA
>JBEBGB010000544.1:0-3769 GCA_040081675.1 Vicinamibacterales bacterium | reverse complement strand
TGCGACTGCCGCCTTCGCGTCGGTCACAAAGCTGCCGACATCACGCGCCTGGACGTTGAGCAGCACCGTCGCCAACAGCAAACCGTTCTCCGACGAGATCATCGCCGGCCCGCGGGCGTGCTCAATCGACGCGACCTGCGACAGCGGGATCTGCGCGCCGTTCGACGCGGTGACAGACACCCGACCGAGCGCGTCCAGATCAGCGCGATACTCCAGCCCGTAGCGCACCCGCACCGGAAACCGCTGGCGCCCCTCGATCGTCATCGAGACGTCCGTTTCGCCGATCGCGTGCTCGATCAGCTGTTGCACGTCCCCGACGCCGACGCCGAAACGAGCCGCCGCAGCGCGATCGACCTTGATGTTCAGGTACTGGCCGCTCGTCACCTGTTCCGGGTAGACATTGCTCGCCCCAGGCACGCTGCGCACGACCTCCGCCACCTGACGGGCCAGCGACTCCAGCGTCGTCAGGTCTGCCCCGAAGATCTTCACGCCCACTTCAGAGCGGATGCCGGTCGTCAGCATATCGATCCGGTTGACGATCGGCATGGTCCAGATATTGGAGACGCCGGGCAGCTGCACGGCGGCCCCCATGTCCGCCCTCAGTCGATCGAGAGTGATGCCCGGGCGCCATTGCTCTTTCGGTTTCAAATGCACGATCGTCTCGGTCATGTTCAACGGCGCCGGGTCGGTCGACGTATCGGCTCGCGCCACCTTGGCGACGACGTAGTCCACTTCGGGGAACGACATCAACGCGGTGTTTTGCTTCACGGCGTTGTCGGTGTTCTCGGCGAGTGAGATGCTCGGATCGGCGATCGGCATGAACAGCAGGTCGCCTTCGTTGAGCCGTGGCATGAACTCGCTGCCAATGCCGCGGGCGACCACAAGCGCGCCTGCGAACAGCAGCGCGGCAAGGGTCACGGTGACACGGCGATGATTCAGCGCCCCATTCAAGACCGGTCGATAGAGCCGATGCAGCCCACGCATCACCGGGTTGTCGTCCTCCCGGCGGAACGTCCCTCCCAACAAGAGGCTGCACAAGACCGGCACGAGCGTGACCGCGATCACGGTCGCCGCCAGCACCGCGAAGGTCTTCGTGAAGGCCAGCGGGTGGAACAGTTTGCCTTCCTGGCCTGTCAGCGCGAACACGGGGACAAATGCCAGCAGGATGATGGCCATCGAGAAGAACACCGGCCGCCCGACCAGGCGAGTGGATTCGAGCACCGTGGCCCAGACCCGGGGTCGATCGCGGGGATCGACCTGACGCTGCTCCATGAAACGGAACGCGTTCTCCGTCACCACGATGCCCGCATCCACCAACACGCCGATGGCAATCGCGATGCCGGCGAGGCTCATGATGTTCGACGACACCCCGGCGTAGTACATGCCGAGAAAGGCGGTGAGCACCGCAAGCGGCAACGGGATGGTGACGATGAGGATCGAGCGGATGTGCCACAGGAAGACGATGTGCGCCAGCGTCACCAGGAGAATCTCCTCGATGAGCGCACGGCGGAGTGTGTCGACCGATTGCTCGATGAGATCCGAGCGGTCGTAGAACGGCACGATCGTCACGCCGGCTGGCAGCCCTGGCTGAATCTGCGCGATTCGCGCTTTCACGGCGTCGATCACGCTCTTCGTGTTCACGCCCGTTCGGGCGACCACGACACCGCCGACAGCCTCCTGTTTCCCTTTGACCAGTGAGGAAACGCGGAATGCGTCGCCCATGTGGACGTTCGCGACCTGATCGAGGTACACAGGCACGCCCTCGGATGCCGCGATCGGAATCTGCTTCACATCGTCGATGGATTCGATCAGTCCGACGCCGCGCACGATCAGCCAGGCGCCGTTCGATTCGAGCACGTTTCCGCCGACGTTCATGTTGCTGTTGCGCACCGCGGCGACAACGGTGCTGAGCGGAATGTTGAAGGCGCGCAAACGCAGCGGATCAACGTCCACCTGATACTGCTGCACGAACCCGCCGACCGACGCGACTTCGGCCACGCCAGGGACGGAGTTCAGCTGGTAGCGCACGAACCAGTCCTGGATCGAGCGCAGTTCGCGCAACGACAAGGTGGGGCTCTCGACCGTGTACCAGAACACGTGGCCCACTCCAGTCGCGTCCGGCCCGAGTGACGGCGTGACGCCGGTCGGGAGCGTCTTCGCGAGGAGGCTCATGCGTTCGAGCACGCGCGAGCGCGCGAAGTACAGATCGACGTTGTCTTCGAAGACGACGTAGATCATGGAGAACCCGAAGGCAGACTGGGAGCGCACCACCCGAACGCCGGCCAGCCCTTGCAGATTCACCGTGAGCGGATAGGTGACTTGGTCTTCTACCTCCTGGGGACTGTGGCCCGTCCAGTCGGTGAACACGATTACCTGGTTATCGGAGAGATCTGGAATCGCGTCGATTGGCGTCGTTCGCAGCGCCCAGTAGCCCCACCCAGCCAGTGCGGCGTACACGACGAGCACCAGGACGCGATTCCTGAGCGACGCTTCAATGAGTCGGTTGATCATGCGCAGCCATCCTCGAGCGCGCCTGTGCGCGCACGTGACATTTCACCCGCGACCGAGCGGTCGCAGGCACACGTCGATTGACGGCGGAACTAGATCAGAAAGACGGAGAGCAGTGCGTGCCGCGGGACCGAAGGCGGAGGGCTAGGGTCGGCTTCGAGCCATTCCACATAGGGCGCGATCACTGCAGCGTTGGGCACAGCGGAGAGCACTGGCAGCACGGCCACCAGGGACGCCGACCAGGTGCTGACCGACGATGGCACTGATGCGCCGCGCTCTGAGCCTGCGCAGCAGCGATCGGCATCGGCCTGGCTGGTGGCTGTCGCTGAACCGACTGCGTGGCCGGCCGACTTGTGCAGCGGGCACTCGCGTTCGTCGTCGCAGCAGGCCATCCGGGCTTCAGGGCTCGACATCCACCCCTGACACTCAGCCAGATGTCCGCTCACCATCATCACGATGGCGAGCACACCAACGAGCCGCGCGCGAAGCGTCAACACGTCGTTAGAATGACGGAGGCTCCGACAAGTGTCAAACAGAAGAGGCAAATGTTGGGTCCGCCGAACGAATAGACAAGATGATTGGAACGCGGTCTATCAGTGACAATCCGAGTGGCACATAGGCCGAGAGGTCGAGATCATGACAACACGTCGTCGGGGTGTGTCGCTGGTTGGGTCCATCGCGCTCGTGCTGTGCGTTCTCTCGTCTGCCGGCAGCGCGCAGCAGGCCGCGACTCCACTAGAACCGCTCTCGTTCTTGATTGGTCGCTGGGCGGGCGTCTCTGAGGGCGAACCCGGCACCGGACGCGTGGAACGCGAGTACACCTGGATCTTCGGTCAGCGATTCCTTCGTGTCGACAATCAGAGCACGTACACCCCTCAGCCGAAGAATCCCAAAGGCGAAGTCCACCGCGATACGGGCATGTTCAGCTTCGATGGCGCCCGCAAGCGGCACGTGCTTCGGCAGTTCCATACGGAGGGGTTCACGAGCGCGGCGCTGCCGTTGGCCGACGACAAGGTGCCTCACGTTGGCTTCGACGTCTTGCGTGGACCGTTGTGTTCGCCTCGTCTGCACCCGCACTGAGGTAGTCGACCAAATGCGCGCTCCGACGAAAGCCATACGGCGGAGCGGGTCGACGAAGCGCGCGTTCGCCGCTGGGAGATCGTGAACCTCGCAGCGAGGTGGCTTACTCGTCGAATGAACGCTAGAGACGCCCGAGGAACGCGCCTGCGGCACGCCCCACGGCCGTCAGGACACTCACTCG
>JBEBGB010000543.1:0-3776 GCA_040081675.1 Vicinamibacterales bacterium | reverse complement strand
CGACGCCTCGATCATCAAGAACGTGAGGCTCACGGGCTCGAAGACAGCGACACTCAAGATGGAGATCATCAACCTGCTGAACCGGCCGAACGTTCGCAACATGCAGGGCGCAAACGTGTTCGGCAACGCCAACTTCGGACGCACGTCCACACAGGGTGGATACATGCGGCTGCTGCAGTTCACGGCGCGTTTCTCGTTCTAAGCAAGGGCAGGTAAGGCAGGCAGGGCGGGCAAGGCAGGCAGGGCTGGTAGTCGGGTTGGTTCTGGTGAGTCCAGAACCTTCCTGAGCTATCCTACCCTCCTGACCTTCCCGACCCTCCCGGCCATCCCAAGCCCTCCGTCCTGACCTGCCTATGTCGTGGCGCGCTCTTTCGCTCACCGCTCTGTCCTTCGCACTGTTCTCTGCCGCGTGTGCCAGTCCTCCTCCGGCCACCCAGACGTCTTCACCAGCGTTCGACCTGATCATCAGCGGCGGCCGCATCGTCGATGGCACCGGTGCGCCGTGGTTCGCCGGCGATGTCGGAATCAAGGGCGATCACATCTCGGCAATTGGAAGGCTCGCTGACCATACGGCGACGCGACGCATCGATGCCACAGGCATGGTGGTGGCGCCTGGCTTTGTCGACATGCTCGGACAGTCCGAGTTCAACGTCCTCGTGGACGGTCGTGCGGCCAGCAAGATCATGCAGGGCGTGACCACCGAGATCACGGGCGAAGGCTCGTCAATCGCCCCGCTGAACGATCGTTTGTTCGACGATTCGAAGCGACAGTTCGAGCGGTACGGTTTGACGCTCGACTTCCGCACGCTCGGGGAATATTTCACGCGACTGGAGAGCCGCTCGCGCACGGCCATCAATCTCGGGTCGTTTGTCGGCGCTGGCGGCGTGAGGTCGAACGTCGTTGGCGACGGTCAGCGAGAGCCGACGCCGGCCGAACTCGAGCAGATGAAAAACCTCGTCGCTACTGCGATGGAACAGGGTGCGCTCGGCCTCAGCACGTCGCTCCAGTACGTACCGAGCCGCTTCGCATCGACCGACGAACTCGTGGAACTCGCGTCGGTGGCCGCGAAGTACGGCGGCATCTACATCTCGCACCAACGGTCAGAGTCGGGACAGATTGACGCATCGCTCGACGAGGTCTTCACAATCGCTCGGCGAGCGAAGATTCCCGCGGAAGTGTGGCACCTGAAGACCGCCTACAAGGCGAACTGGGGCCGAATGCCGGCGGTATTGAAGCGGATTGAGGCCGCCCGCGTTGAGGGGCTCGACGTCACCGCGAATATGTATCCGTACGACCGTGCGTCGAACGGCCTCGACGCGTGTCTGCCGATCTGGGTACGCGAAGGCGGGCTCGAGCCCATGCTCGCGCGCCTCGCCGATCCGGTGCAGCGCGATCGTATCAAGCGCGAGATGGTCGACCCGAGTTCAAAGGAGTGGGAGAACCAGTGGTACGGGTCAGGTGGTCCATCTGGCGTGATGCTCTCCGCGGTCATCGAGCCGTCGCTGAAACAGTACGAAGGCCTGAACTTCGAGCAGATCGGCGTGGCGATGAAGAAGGACCCGCGCGATGCCGTCATGGACATCGTCGTCGCCGACAGGGGCCGGAGCGATGTGATCATCTCCATCATGGAGGAGGCCGACGTGCGAGCCGGACTCTCGAGCCCGCTCATGGCGATCGGCACAGATTCCGGTGCGCGCGCTGAGGATGGTCCGCTGGCCGGTACGAAGTCGCATCCACGCGGATGGGGCTCGTTCCCCCGAATTCTCGGGAAGTACGTTCGCGACGAACATCTGCTGACGCTCGAAGAGGCCATCCGCCGGTTCACCTCACGATCGGCCCTGCGCGTCGGCATGACCGACCGCGGGATATTGAGACCCGGTATGAAGGCCGACATCACGGTCTTCAATCCGGCGACAGTGCGCGACGTCGCGACGTTCGAGAACCCTGGGCACTACGCGGAAGGCATCGCCTACGTGCTCGTGAACGGACAGGCGGTCGTCGACTCTGGCAAGATTACCGAGGCCCGTCCTGGCGAAGTCATCCGAGGGCCCGGCTACACGAAACGATGAACACTCCCCTGCTCCGAAGGATCGCGCTGACATTGCTGCTGTGTGTCTGCGCGGGGAGTCTGTCGGGCCAGGCGCCACAACTCGGACGCATCTCGTTCCCCACGTCTGAAACAGGCACCGCTCAGGCCGCATTCGTACGCGGCGTCTTGAACCTGCACAACTTCGAATACGACGAAGCGATTCTCGCCTTCCGCGAAGCTCAGACCCAGTCTCCGGCGTTCGCGATGGCGTACTGGGGCGAGGCCCTGTCGTACACGCAGCCACTCTGGTACAACGAAAACGTCGGCAAGGCGCGAGAGGTATTGAATCGACTCGGTCCCACGGCCGCGGCTCGACTGGCGAAGGCACCGACAGCGCGCGAGAAGGCGTACCTCAGCGCAATCGACACGCTCTTCGGGCCGGGTGATCACTCCACACGTTTCCGTGGTTTTGCCGACCGCCTCGCGACGATCGTCCGCGACTTTCCTTCGGATGACGAGGCCCGAGTGTTTCGATCGCTGGCCCTGCTTGGAACAATCCCGGAAGGAGCCCGGCGTCCCGAGATCTCCCTCGAGGCCGGAGCGCTGGCCTCGGCGGTGCTCCAGCGGAACCCGCAGCACCCGGGTGCCGCCCACTACGTGCTGCACGCGTACGACGATGGCGAACACACTGCGATGGCGCTGCCTGCCGCACGCATTTACGCGAAGCTCGCCCCGCAGTCGAGCCACGCACTGCACATGCCGTCGCACGCGTTTCTTCCGCTCGGCATGTGGGACGATGCCGTAGCGTCGGACGAAGCCTCGTTTGCGGCGTCCGTCGCGTGGGTGAAGCGCACGGGTCGCACGGTGAATCAGCAAGACTTTCACAGTCTGTCCTGGCTTCACTACGAGTACTTGCAGCAGGGCCGCTTTGCGAAGGCGCGCGAGACAGCAACGATCGTGTCGCGCGCGCTCGACGAGACAGTGAAGACGCAGTCAGGGGGTCTGTCGAGCCAGGCCATGCCCGGAGGCATGGGTCATATGGCCAGCGAAATTGGCCGCGGCTACGATGCGGCGGGTCTGCGGAACGAACTGGCGAACATGCGGGCGCGCAGCATCATCGAAGGCAGCGACTGGCACCTCATGAAGGGCAAGTCGAGTTTCGACAACGTGGATGAACTGTTCGCGCTTGGCTTGAGTGCCGTTGCGAACGACGAGTACACCCGCGCGGATGCGGCCGTCGCTGAACTCAAGAAGGCCTCAACCACATTGCCCGATCGCGATGCCGCGGATGTGGCGTCCATCATGGCCGACGAGGTCAGTGCGATTCTCGCGATCGCCCGAGGCAGAGAAAGCGATGGTCTGGCGATGCTGGCGCGCACAGCTGGGCGCGAAGCGGCGCGGCCGAAACCGATCGCCCGGCCATATCCTGCGAAACCCGCGGGAGAGCTCTATGCCGAGGCGCTCGCTGGCCTGGGGCAGCCATCAGCAGCAGTTGCCGAGTACGGCAGAGTGCTTCAGCGGCTTCCAAGACGACCAGCGGCGCTGCTGGGGCTGGCCCGAGCCGCGGCTGCGGCGGGCAATCCCGTTGCGTCAAAACGGGCTGCCAACGAATTCCTTCTGATCTGGCGTCGCGCCGATAGTGATCGACCAGAACTCGCCGAAGCGCGTGCACTCGCGCGGAACTGACGGCGCAGGCGCAGCGAGGTTCACACTCGATCGATTTCAACCTCGCGGGTGTAGAAATACA
>JBEBGB010000542.1:0-3790 GCA_040081675.1 Vicinamibacterales bacterium | reverse complement strand
AGAGGAACCAGCACGCCACCAACATGGGGCAGCAGATAAGTGACCGTCAGGCCCGTGACGGCCACCACGCCTTCCAGCACCGCATACGCTCGTACCAGGCGTGTGATGCGAGTGCCGAAACGGCCCGCCAGCGCATTGCCCAGCGCCAGTCCGCCCATGAAACCTGAAAGCACGACGGTCGCCGAGGCCATACCGCTGCCAAACACCAGACCGCAGCGATAGAACCAGACCATCTGAAAGATCAAACCCGCCGCGCCGGAGAGCAGAAAGGCTGCGGACAATCCGAACGATGGAAGCATCCACGCAGATGATATAACTCTCCTCCACAGCGGGCCTGCGTGACGTCGCCGGCTCTCGGAGGATTGAATGATGAGGCGCCTTTCGACCGGCCTTGTGACCACAGCAGCGCTCTCCATTGCCCTGTCCGCGCAACAACCCGCACCGGCCGTACCGCTCATCTCTCCTGGAGCCGCTGCCGCGCGCTATCCCCGGAATCTCGATGAGTTCGACAAGATGTTCAACGAGATCAAGAACTGGGGCCGATGGGGCAAGGACGATCAGCTTGGCGCGGCAAACCTGATTACAGAAGCCACGCGCAAGCGGGCGCTCGCGCTGGCCAAGAACGGCATCACCGTGTCGCTCGCCCACGCGCCCCTCACTGAAGTGGCGCCAGACAATCCCAACCCCTTCAATCACACGATGAACCGCGGACTCACGACCGACACCTACAGCGTGAGCTATCACGGATACGCGCACAGCCACATCGACGCGCTCTGTCACTTTCTCTACAAGGACCAGACCTACAACGGATACGCACGCGCCGACGTGCTGACCGACAAGGGATGCGCCAAGCTGGGGGTCGACAATCTCAAGAACGGCATCGTGACACGCGGCGTGCTGATTGATATCCCACGTCTCAAGAAGCTGCCGTGGCTCGAGCCTGGAACGCCTGTTTTCATCGAAGACCTCGAAGCCTGGGAAAAACAGGCGAAGGTGAAGGTCGGTCCGGGCGATGCCATCTTCCTGCGCACGGGACGCTGGGCGCGCCGCGCCGCGAAAGGCCCGTGGGCTGTCGGACAGAACGAAGCGGGCTATCACGCGTCGGTGGCACCGTGGTTGAAAGAGCGCGGGGTGTCGTTCCTTGGAAGCGACGATGCACAGGATGTG
Source organism: Vicinamibacterales bacterium (assembly GCA_040081675.1). Classification (GTDB taxonomy): domain Bacteria; phylum Acidobacteriota; class Vicinamibacteria; order Vicinamibacterales; family CAVVIG01; genus CAVVIG01. Next base: position 2,623 of record JBEBGB010000542.1, on the reverse strand, counting down.
ACGCCGTCGCTGGTCGAGGGCATCACTCTGCCGGTCCATACGCTGGCCATCACCGCCCTTGGTATCGACATTCTCGACAACCAGGATCTCGAAACCGTTGCCGAGACCGCCGCACGCTTGAACCGGTGGGAATTCTTACTCAGTGTGGCGCCGGTACCCGTGACTGGTGGGACCGGATTCCCGGCCAACGCGCTGGCTATTTTTTAGGAGAACACGATGAAGTTCATGATTGCCGGTCTCGCGCTCGTGACGCTTGCCGCTCCAGCTCTCGCACAGGCACCTGCCGCTCCGCGGCCGGCAGCGCAAGCCGAGGCACCTCCGCCTGCGGCACCAGCGCCTGGCTCGGCGGGCATCTTCAAGTCGAATGCCGATCTGCAAGCCGTGTTGAAGAAAGCGATTGCCGGCGCCACGGACATGGCGTCGTCCAACATCACCAACACAGACCAGTACCGCGTCAACATCGTGCATCGGCCGAAGGCCAACTTCGCGATCGCGCACCCGGGCAACACGGAGCTGCACTACATCATCGAGGGTTCGGGCACGGTCGTCACCGGAGGCAAGATCGTTCGCAAGCCCGGAGCGCCTGCCAGCAGCGCCACGATCGAGGGCGGAGAGTCGCACAAGGTCACCAAGGGCGACGTCATCATCGTGCCCGCGGGATCGGCGCACATGTATAGCGAAGTGAACGGCGAGATCACCTACCTCGAAGTGAGATTCGTGGCCCCGAAATAGGCGCGGGCCACACATCTGAGGTCTGAGATCTAAGATTTCAGATCTCAGATTTCAGATTTGGACGACGGGCGATGGGCGATGGGCGATGGGCGATGGGCGATGGGCGATGGGCGATGGGCGATGGGCGATGAAAAAGCGCCAACACGGAACGCACGGTGAACATCACGGAGGTCACGGCAAAGCCAAGGATCCCGTGTCCTCCGTTCGTGCTCTGTGCACTCCGTGTTAGAGCAGTTCGGCCGACGTCAGAATCGCAGCAGCCGATTGACCTCACCACGAACGTGCGGTTCTTCAGAAACGCGAGATCACTACACGAAACCCGAGGTAGTTGCTCTGGATGCCGGGATCGTAGTAGTTGCGGCTGGCGGCACGGAGGTACGTCTCGTCGTAGCGGAACGACCCGCCCCGCACCACCCGGAGGCCATCCGCCTTCAGGTCTTCCCTTCCATCTGATGGGTCATAGGGATACGGCTTGACCAGACTTCGCGTCCACTCCCACACATTGCCGCTCATGTCCTGAGCGCCGTAGGGACTGGCCCATCGCGAAAACGAGCCGACCGCGCTCGTCGTGCCGAGCTTTGATGCCGAATAGTTGGCGCGCTGCGGATCGATGCCTTCGCCCCAAGGGTACGTGCGGCCATCCGTCCCTCTAGCGGCTTTCTCCCACTCGGCTTCGCTCGGCAAGCTTACGTGGCAGCCATCGTCCAGCAGCTCGTGATCCAGCCATTGGCAATATTGCAGGGCCTCGTTCCAGGACACGTATACCACTGGGTGATCGGCGCGCGGTCCAAGCGTCTGCGGGTGGCTGGGTGTGATTCCTCGAGCCGCCACGCAGGCGTTGAACTGGGCAACGGTGACCGGGTACTTACCGATGTAGAACTCCGGCAGGTTTATCGTCCCTTGGGCACCGCCTGGCCACAACTCGTCATCCAACGCCTTCGTGTCCTTGTTCTTGTCGCTGCCCATCAGAAACGGCCCTGCAGGGATCCTAAGGAGGGTCAGCGGCGGATCGAGCGCTACGACGATCTGGTCCGGGTGCGGCGGCGCGCTCGACGTCGTCGCGCGTCTGCGAACCGCGGGGAGGCCCGGCGGCCGAGGTGTGTCCGAAGACGCTAATGCCTCGGCCGTCTTCGCGGGCGATGCAGACGCCGGCGTCTCCCGGCCCGTCTTGATGGGCGATGGAGGCAGGGGCCGCAACTTGGCCGCCTTGCTCGGAGACGCAGGGGTCGGCGTGACCGTCCTGGGCGGCGCTGCTGTCCTGGGAGCCATCTCGTCGATCGCCTTGAAGATCGCGTCGAGCCCACTCGCTCCATCGGTCGCGTGGTCAGCAAGCCACGCCGTGAGGTCCGCAGCCTGAATATCCTCAAACTCAAACGGAATCGCCGCGGCCGCAATCATCGCGGGGATCAGCGTTGGCGGCTCTCGCTTGGTTGCGTGCCTCGCTTCGCGCCACACCCACCTCGAGATGACTGAGTTTTCTGACCAAAGGACGACGACGACGCGAGAGTCCTTGAGGCGTCGCTCAATGTATTCAGCGAACTGTTGACCAGGCGGGATGCGCCGGTCCCAGAACACTGACCACCCCTCGGCCTCGAGCGCCCAGGCAATGCGCCGTGCGTGCTCCCGGTCTTCGGTCGCGTAGCTCAGAAAAATGTCGGCCATACCAGACTGAGTGGAGATTCAGCGTCACGTCGCCAAGCCGCCGTCCGGTGAGGCGGCAAGACGGCTACACATTCTTTCCCAGTCGGCCAAGGACTGCCAGCCATAACGTCGCAAGGCGCCCCGGTCGGACGAACACGGAGACATGGACTCCGCGTCGCCGCTCGGTTCTAGCATTCGCGGCGGACCCAGCAGTGGGCATCGCCCCAGGCGGGGGGGCGATGGGCGATGG
>JBEBGB010000541.1:0-3794 GCA_040081675.1 Vicinamibacterales bacterium | reverse complement strand
GGCGTGAAGGACACCTTTGCGCCCGACTTGAGCAGCCTGTTCACCGCAATCGCACTGTCGGCGCCGATGTAGTCGAATACGAAGCGTTGACCGGTGCCCTCGACCTTGCCTGGGAGACGAACCGGCGAGGTGACGCGCGTCATCTTCATCTGCGGCAAGGCTTCGTTCGCGAAGTCGACCGTCACACCGAACTGCATGCCGAGTGACCAGGCGGTGACATCGTAGGGAGGTTCCGCGGGAAGGTTGGGAGCGCGCCGTACTTCAGGATAGGTCTGCTGTTCGAGCAGGTCCTTCGCGTACCGGGCAAAGACCTGCGTCATTGGAATCACGAGCGTGCCTGCTGCGTAGGGCTTGTCGTCGACCTCGAAGGCCGCATCGGCCCGGTAGATCTCGACGCCGCCCATCATGAGGCGCTCCGCCAGGTGGAGGGCCTCACGCGGGTCCTGCTGGATGTCGAGCGGAATCAGAATCGACTTGGCCGCACCCACGCGTCCATCCTCGACCGTCTGACGGTTCACCTCGTAGATCTGGCGCAAGATCGCCTCGCGCCTGTCGGCAGCGGTGTCGAGGAGCGCCAGCGTCGAAATCATCTGGTAGTCGACGATGTCGCGGAGGGTCCATCGGCCGCCCATCCACGGCCGTGGATACTCGGTGCGTGGCGTCGTATCGACTGGCGCCCCGATGATTCCCGGGCCCGGCACGATCGCGTCCATGGCGGCCTCGCGAGCCAGGTCGGTCGGCAAGGTGCTCCGGCCTGATGCTCGTGACTGCTCGACCGGCGATGCGATGCGCACGCTTGCGACTTCCGTGAGCAGTCCGATCTGGTTGTGCCACCAGCCGGACCACGCCATCGCGCCCTGCCAGAAGTTCGTGTAGGTGGAGTTGTAGATGATGCCGTCCTTGCCCGCGGCTTCGAGCGCCGCCGCCTGCGACTGTCCGAGAACGGCGTTCCACCGGTAGATGAGCGGGTGAACATTCGGGTTGATCGGGTCGGTCGCTGGCATCACGAAAATGCGCGGGCCGCCGGCACCCATCTGGTGCTCATCGAGCCACACTGACGGCATCCAGTCGTGCCAGGCCACCTGCGCCATGTACTGACTCTCCTTCTGCGTCAGCATGTACATGTCGCGGTTGTTGTCGTGGCCGACGTACGGGTGATAGAGCACCGGCAGCGGGCTCGATTCGAACGGGGTGCCGAGGTTGCGATTGAACCAGTCGGTCACGAGCACCTGACCGTCAGGATTGAGGCTCGGCACGAGCAGGAGCACCACGTTGTCGAGAATCTTCTTCGTCGCCGGAGAGTCGTCGGTCGCGAGGTGGTGCACGAGATCGAGCGTCATCTGCGTCGCGCCGACCTCTGTCGCATGGATGCTGGCGCCGACGAGCACGACGACTTTGCCCTGACGGAAGATTTCGTCACGTTCGCGGACGCTTGGCGCCCCGTTCTGGAAGTACAGCTTTCGCGCGAACTGCTTGTAGCGATCGAGATTCTTGAGGGTCTCCGCCGACGAGATCTCGAGCATCACAAACGGATTGCCGTTGTTCGTCTTGCCCAGTTCGCGCAAACGCACGCGATCCGATCCGGCCGCGGCTGCCTTCATGTACTCGACGATTCGATCCCAGCGCGCCAACTTGTTGTCAGCCCCAACCTTGAAGCCGATAAACTGCTCCGGCGGCGGCACCGATCCGGCCGCAACGACAGGCGTCGGTGGTCTCAGCGCGGCTCCGGCGAGGAGCAGACCGGCAAGGCAGGCGGCGAAGCGGGCGGAGCGGCCAGCTGGCATTGGTGAAGAATAGTGGTCGCAGGTCGCAACCCGCAACACTGAACTCGGTCGGCCTGGAGCCCAAAGCCTGGAGCCAGGAGCCAGGAGCGCTTCGATCTTCTGTCCGCAGCCGTGTGGGAGCGTCAATGTCAGAACGTGTAGGCGGAGTGGTTCGACACCTGTCGCGGATGGACGCTGTGCAGTCGCCCATCATTCCGGTCATCGGCAGGATGATTCGCGCAACGCCCGGAACCATTTCGCTCGGTCAGGGGGTCGTGCACTACGGTCCGCCCCAGGCAGCCGTGGACGGCGTGAGAGATTCGCTCACCAGCCCCACGGTGCATGGCTATGGCGACGCCGCGGGCTACGCGCCGCTGGTGTCCGCAATTGCAGAAAAACTGAAGGCCGAGAACGGTATCGACGCCGCGAAGGGCAGCGCTGTCATGGTGACGGCCGGCGCCAACATGGCGTTCATGCACGCGGTGCTGTCCATCACGTCGGTCGGCGACGAGGTCATCCTCCCGACGCCTTTCTACTTCAATCACGAGATGGCCATCGAGATGGCCGGCTGCACAGCCGTGCGCGTGCCGACCGACGAACACTATCAACTCCGACTCGACGCCATCGAGCAAGCCATCACCTCTCGCACTCGCGCCATCGTCACCATCTCGCCGAACAACCCGAGTGGCGCGGTGCTCAGCGAATCGTCGCTTCGAGCGGTGAACGCGCTGTGTCGCGACCGCTGGCTGTATCACCTGTCCGACGAACCGTACGAGTACTTCACGTACGGCGTCCCGCACGTGTCACCCGGTTCGTTCCCCGACGCGGCGGCTCACACGATCTCCATGTTCTCGCTGTCGAAGGCATACGGATTCGCGGGCTGGCGCATTGGCTACGTTGTGTATCCAGAGGCGCTCGCGTCTGCGATGACAAAGAGCCAGGACACCATCCTCATTTGTCCAACCATGGCGGCGCAGATTGGCGCTGCTGCAGCCCTCCGCGTGGGACGCGCGTACTGCGAGCCGTACGTGAAGGAGCTGGCATCCATTCGCGACATCGTGCTGACGGAGCTCGGGGCGCTGGCGCCGCTGGCCAGCGTGCCGGCGGCGGACGGTGCGTTCTACGCCTTCCTGCGGGTACAGACCGACATGGCGCCGTTAGCGCTGGCCGAACGGCTGATTCGCGAGCACAAGGTCGCCGTCATTCCTGGAGACGCGTTCGGAATGACCGATGGCTGCTATTTCCGCGTCGCCTACGGCGCGCTTCAAAAGGCCACCGTCGCCGAGGGTCTCGGAAGGTTGGTCGCTGGTCTGCGTGCGATTCTGACGCCGTAACGGTCTTTCAACGTGCGCTTCACGAGCAACGGCGGAAGCGTCGCGGATGCCGGAGCATCCATGCCGATGTCAGCCCGATACTTCCGTCCACATGGCCATGCCGCCCTCGAAATTGGTCACGCCTTCGTCGTAGAGGTAAGCATTCCCCAGATCGTTGATCTTTACGCGCTCGGCGGCCCAGAAGTCGTGGAGCAGGACGACCTTGAACTGGCCGTACTTGATGGAGCCATAGCGCACCGCATCGTCATACCGGAGCAGCAGGCCGTCGTCGAAGTTCTGACAGATTCCGACCGGCACCTTGAATCGGCCGACCGTGAGGCTCTTCCAGATGGGATCGAGACCCTTGTAGTTCTGCTCGATGCGTATCTTCGCGGTCTTGTTGAAGACATCCTTCACTTGAACATGCCAGACCATTGCCCCTCCGTCGCTGCATAGCGCTCCGTGAGCGCTGGATTTTGACTCGACCGAGTCCTTCAATCGACGCGCGTCGCAGATACCATACGCCTCTCACACGTCGAGTTCTTCCGCTTCCTCCGCCCGCTCCATGATGAACCGGAAGCGTGCGGACGCATCCTTGCCCATCAGCTCGTTCATGACCCGGTCGGTCATGATCTGATCGGTCACCTCGATGCGCAGCAGCCGGCGCGTGCGCGGGTTCAGGGTCGTCTCCCAGAGCACCTTCGGCATCATCTCGCCG
>JBEBGB010000540.1:0-3797 GCA_040081675.1 Vicinamibacterales bacterium | reverse complement strand
GCGGCTCTCCGCGCGTGCAGCGAGAACGCACCTCCCTGCGGATCCATCGCGTTGACGATGCGGTCGCCACCTGGGACGTCCATCGGCCCGTTCAGAATCTGGCCGCCGTTCGCTTTGAGGGACGCGATTGCCTCGTCGAGGTCCGCCACGCGGAAATAGATCTGCCAGTTGGGTGGGATCTGACCCATCGCAGCCGGCTTGTTCATCATGCCGCCGATCGCTCCGTGCGGCCGGTTGAACATGAGGTACTTGCCCATCGGCCCCATGTCCATCGCGTCACCGGGTTGCCAGCCGAAGACCTCGCTGTAGAACGGCAGTGCAGCCGCGGCATCCGCGGCCATGAGCTCGTGCCATGACGCATCGCCGACTTGCGCTGGACCCTCCGGCAACGGCGTCTCGCTCGCCGGTTGGTAGATGTAGAACGCAGCACCTTGCGGATCCTGCATCATCTGCATGCGGCCGACCGAAGGCACTTCGATCACGGGCGAGCACTCGCGCCCGCCAAGTCGAGTGATGTGTGCGGCGGCAGTTTCGAGATTCGGCACGCCAACGTACATGGCCCAGAACGGCGGTGCCTTCACCTCGTCCGGGAGCGTCATCACACCTGCCACTGGGATGTTCCCCGACCTGTTGAAGATGGTGTACGGCCGTCCCGCCGCAGGGAACGATGCTGACGTCCAGCCGACGACAGTCTGGTAGAACGTCTCCGCTGCCTTCATGTCCGTCGTCATCAGTTCGTACCAGAGTGGGCGTCCGAGCAATGTCGAAGCGAGCGTCGTCATCGAAACCTCCATGTTGAACGTGAGCATAATGCTGATCGCTCCGACCGAAGCTGGTCCCGATCAGTTGTCGGTTCTTCAGTCAGAAACGCCGTGGCTCGACCGGGGCGGCCCCGACGCTGCTCACGTTCGATATCGATGAGAAACGCGGTCTCGAGAATGAGCGCTTCGACCATTTGTCCTCCGGGGCCCGGTCGGTGCGCTCGAGTGTCTCGACCCGATCCAGTAACCGTTCGGGTATGTGTGTGCCTTTCTCGCGGTAACGATCGAGCAGTTCACGCGCGGTGAGTGTGTCGCCAGCCCCGCTGGCACGCAACACCACCTCGCTGAATGACTCCTCGGGATAGCGACGTGCGGCCCTCAGGCGTTCGTAGGCCTCGCGCTCGAGCGAGATCGTCTTGGTCCCCATGCGTGTAATGTGCATAGTGCATGCACGTGGTGTCAAGTCAATGAGCCGCGGAACCGGGCCGGCTGGAGTGGTGTCGTCGGCGGATGGGAGGATCGGCGGCGAAGCCAAAAACAAGGCTCGACGCCACTGTTGGGCGTCGGTGCCGCCGGCGGCCGAATTACGGACCGAGGCGATCTTCGCGGATCGTTCCGTCGGGCGCGAGCACGACAGTCGCACTGAACAGCCCTCGTCTGAACTGGCGAGGGTCATCGAGCGCGCCCGAGACGAAGCGCAGGTCGGTCCAGCGCACGGTCGCGGTTCCGTCCTCGGCCACCAGCGACCTGGCGGCCGGAAAGCGCGAGAACCCGAGAAACACGCGCGCAGTTGGCGCCGCCGACGCCGCCACAACTGCTGGTGTCCACTGATTCGGGACGCGCACAGACAACATGCGTGTTGCGAGGCTCGCGTCCTCAGATGCACTTCCGGCCAGCAGGTTGACGTCGCGCATCTCGTAACTGTTCGACAACTGCGCGATGAGGCGCCATTGAAACGGCGAGATGAAGTCCGGTACGGCCGCCAGTTCAACCAGGCAACGCGACGCTCCCGCGTTACGCGGCGTATCCGCGGGGAAGTGCGGCCAGTGTTCAAGGCCCCAACCTGGACGCGATGAATGCTCGCACCAGGCCGGCAGTCGGCTTCCGAAGACAGCCGATGCACGCTCGATGGCCATGTGATGCGACCCGGCGCGCAAGCCGTAGTTCGCGGCCATGAGGACGAGCGCGATCGCGGCGTTGCGTCGACGGCGCGCGGTGCGGGACGGGTCGGTGCCGGCTCCGCGCCCAAACCACAGACCTGCGCCCAGGATCGCGAGCAGGTAGACGTCGACGATCGGCATCCAGTCGAGGCCGAACCAGGTCCACGTAAACGGACTGAGCGGGCGCGTTCCGTACGAGGTCGGCAGATCCATCAGCACATGGCACACGACGCCGACCATGGACACCGCCCAGAGCATGAGGAACGACGCTGGCGTGTCGGTAACGCTGCGATCCCAACGTCGCCGCCCAGCCCAGACCAGTGTCGCCACCACCAGCGCCAACCCGATGACGCCGAGCGGGCCATGCGTAGGCCCCCGATGAAACTCCAGGTAGTTCGCGGCGCCGCCCGCCGTGACGACGATGTCGATGTCTGGCGCGCTCGAGGCGAGCAGGAGAGCAGCCGTGGTTCCGCGTCCGGCGCGCCCGAGCGGAGTACGCGCGAGCGTCAGCCCAAACAGGCTGTGCGTCAGATTGTCCAAGCCTCTAATATTACAAGATGAGACAGACGCTCCTCTCTCTCGCCGCGTGCGTCACGCTCGTTCTTGTGCCCGCCCGGGCATTCGCCTGGGGCGCTGCCGCGCATCAGATGATCACGCGGCAAGCGATCGAACTGTTGCCGCCCGAGCTGAAGCCCTTCTTCGAGTTCTATCGCGAGGAGGTGGTGCTGCGCTCCAACGACCCCGACCTCTGGCGCAACGTACCCTGGGATGACGATGCCAATCACTTCCTCGACTTCGGGGTACCCGAGTACGGCAAGCCGCCATTCGTCGAGTTGCCGCGCGACTACGACCTGGCGGTCCAGAAATTTGGCATCCGCGTGGTCAAGCGAAACGGGACGTTACCCTGGCGCATCGAGGAGATGTACGGCAACCTGCGACGCGGATTCGAGGGCATGGGGAAGAACGGCCTGTATTCAATCACCGACGTCATCCTGTTCACGTCCGCGCTCGGCCACTACGTTCAGGACGCCACCCAGCCGTTTCACGCCACCGACAACTTCGACGGTGCCCAGACCGGTAACAACGGCATCCACTCCAGGTTCGAGCGCGATCTGTTCGAGAAATTTGGTTCGAAGCTGCGCCTGGCTGGACCGCCGCCAACGCCGATGACAGACCCGCGGACCTACTCCTTCGACACGCTGATCAAGAGTTACGGACTTGTCGATCAGGTTCTTGCGGCGGACAAGGCCGCGCTCGGTAGCAAGGATGCCTACGACGACGAATATTTCCTGAAGTTCTTCGGAGCCATGCAGCCGCTGGTGGAGCAACAGTTATCAGCCGCGATCCGTGCGACGGCTGGTGCGATCATTGGAGCCTGGGAGCAGGCTGGCCGGCCGAAGCTGTACACGGCGCAACCACGCCCCCCGCAACGCGTGCGTCCGTAACGCGTGCTGGTGCATCTCGTACCAATTGGCCGCGGCAGGTTCGAGCTGTACGCCGAACCGCCCGAGGTGGTGGCGGAGCCGCCCGCGCACGATGCCGGGCGTGTGCGCCGCTGGCTGCACAGCGCTGGCGACCAGTGGCGCAGCTTCGTCGACACCGCTCGGCTCGACAGTGCGTCCGGTCGCTTTGCCAGATGGCGCGACGCCCTGATCCGCACGCTTGCCGACTCGATCGATGAGCAGCGCACGATGTGGTCGCTGCGAACCGCGGCTGCTGCGACAGCGCTGTATCCTGCGCGCATGACTCGGGACGCCGCGCGCGACGCGCTGAACCAGCGACTGGCCGACGCGCGACGGTTTCATGGCATTCGCTTCGCGATCTACCTGACGCTGTTCGTCGCGTCGGGCATCCTGTTCTTTGTGCCCGGGCCAAA
>JBEBGB010000539.1:0-3802 GCA_040081675.1 Vicinamibacterales bacterium | reverse complement strand
GTCCGCGGTTGCCAACCGTCGGTCGGTGCCAGGACGAAATCCGAACTGGGCTTCGGGTGTTGGTATTTGGGCTGCCGCGACCGACGCGAGCCACAGCAATGCGCCAATCGTCAGGGCGCCTGCCCTGAGAAGCTTCACCGGCGCATGATAGCAGAGCGGTGATGGCGCTTCTGACTCAGCGGAGTACGAGCTCGGCGATTGTCGCCCCCAAATGCGAGTCGGGATCGTCCCAGAACGCCACAACGCATGCATGTCGCTCGAGCGCCGCCTGTGTGATGCCGCGCTGAATACCGCGACCGCGGCCGTGCACGACTCGAACGCGAACAAGTCCGGCCCGAGCCGCCTCCGTGATGTATTCCTCCACCACCGACGCCACGTCCTCGGGCCTGAAGCTGTGGAGATCCAGCTCCGAACCAACCGGCAAGACCACAGCCCCGTCGTCATCGATCGGATTGGACAAGAGAGCCTCCGCAAGGTCGGCCCCGCGAGGCATCTAACACTTCGAATCGTATGTCGCGGTGACGACGGTCGAGATGCCGCCGCGCACTGAGAAGTCGCCCACGACAGTCATTCGGCGCGGTGCGACGGCTGCAACCAGGTCATCAAGGATCTGATTCGTTACCTGTTCGTAGAAGATGCCGCGGTTCCTGAATTCGATGAAGTAGTACTTCAGCGACTTGAGTTCGACACACGCCGCCTCAGGTACATAGCTGATCCGGATCTCGCCGAAATCGGGCAGTCCGGTCATCGGACAGACCGACGTGAACTCGGGACAACGAATCGCGATTTCGAAATCGCGCTCCGGTCGCGGATTGGGGAACGTCGCGATCGTCGAGCTTGACATACGCCAAAAGTCTATCATTCACTCAGGAAAAACGACGATTTTGCGTCTTCGCCGTTTGACACTGGCGGAAGAGGCGCGCTAGCATCTACCACGTCGGCCAGAGAACCAACCGCGATCTTCGCCGCGCGCGCGGTGATCGACGGCTCACTGACGCGCGATCAAGACGAGGAGAAGACCCCATGGTAGACGCCCGCAGGATGGGCAAGTCCGAACTGTTCTCGCACTTCGCTGAACGGTTCGAAGTCAAGCGGACGCAGGCTCGCGAGTTCTTCGACGAACTGGCGCAGCTTGCAGAGAAAGAGCTGAAGAAGTCGGGCGAGTTCGTGCTGCCCGGCATGGTCAAGCTCGTCGTGCAGAAGCGGAAGGCTCGCATGGGTCGCAATCCGGCTACCGGTGAAGCAATCAAGATTCCGGCGAAGACCGTCGTGAAGGCGCGTATCACCAAGCAGCTCAAGGACGCCGTTCTACCGCGTAAGTAACACTACGCGAGGGGCACGCCTTCCTTTGACGAACGGAGGAGGGCAGCGCGGCGACCACCTACGCGGCCGTTGCGCTGCCACCTCGACCCCAACAGATTCCTCGCTGGTTGATTTCGCCAAGCCATCTCACAAGTTCAGCCCAGCTCCAATAGAACAGCGCGCTTGCTCTCAGCCCGTCGCTTCTGCGAGGTGCGCAGCGCTGGACGGTAAGCGCACTGTGAAGGTCGAACCTCGTCCGACTTCGCTCGAGACGCGGATCGAACCACCGAGCTGCTCGACAATGCGGCGCGAGGTCGCGAGACCGAGACCGAGACCGCGTTTCTTTGTCGTGACGAAGTCGTCGAAGATGGCTGAAAGGCGATCGGGCGGAATGCCGACACCTGTGTCGTTGACTTCGATCTCCACGACGCCGTCGCCGTGCGACGTGTTCACAAGAACACGCCCGCCGGCGCTGGTGGCTTGAATCGCGTTCACGATGAGATTGCGGTACACACGACCGAGCGCGAAGCGGTCGCCGGCTATCGTCGCGGCACCGGACGCGTAGTGCCCAGCGAGTGCTACCTGGGAGCGCGCCGCCTCCGCGCGCATCGAGTCAATCACCTCTGCAACAACGGCGTTGACGTCAATAGGGAATCGCTCCAGCGGACGCGGTCGTGCAACATCCAGCACGTCGTCCAGGAATCGTCGCAGCGTGGCCCGTTCACGATCGATCGTTCGGCCAATCAGGCGCCGCTCGTCCTCGTCGAGTTTGCCGCCGAGCAGCAAGTGCGCGTTGTTGGCGATGGTTTCGATCGGGTGGCTCAGATCGTGGAACATCCCTGCGACGACGCGCCCGAACATGACCTGACGTTCCTGACTCTTGATGCTCTCCTGAAGAGAAACCAATCGATCGGCCATCGTGTTGAACGATCGAGCGAGCCTCGTGAACTCATCGGTGCCGACCGTCGGCACCCGCGCATCGAAGTGACCTTCGGCGACGGCGTGCGTCGCCTGCTCGAGCGACAGGATGGGCGCGATGAAGCGTCTGCCCATGACAAACCCCACGGCCGTCATCAACACGAGCGCCACGAGCGCAGCCAGGGCCAGTTGTCGTCCCAGACCCGAGGATGCCGCGAATGCTTCATCGGTCGGTTGCTCCATGACCAGGAGCCAGTCCAGCCCTTTGACTGGGGCCGTGACGCCGAGCCGATTCACATGGTCGTCGTCGGCGTACTCACCGGACCACGCACTGCTCTTTTCCGCGGCCGCAAACGCGCCCGAGAGCGCCGAGTCGCGTCCGCTGTCTGACTGCCGGATGCTGTTGCTTGCGGCAATCACGATTCCGTTCGACTGCACGAGCAGCGCGCCTCCGTACGCGCCGACGTGAATGCGATCGACGACCTCAGAAACCCTCTGGAGGCTCACGTCCGCCACGATCGCGACAACGACGCCGTGTCGATCGTCGAGCGGTAGAGACAGAAGTGTGGACGGCGAGCCGTGTTCGTCGAGCCGCACGGGCGTCATCAAGACGCCGTTGGTCGTCCGGCCAGCGGATGGCCGGGTGAGGGTGCTCGGTGCATCTGTTCGACTTGTGGCCACGACGCGCCCTGCAGCGTCGAGCAGTCCAATCTCTCGGAAGGTAGGAAATCGTACGGCGGTGTCCTCGAGCAGCCGCTCTTGTTGACCGAGGTCTGCCTCCCCCAGGTCCGCGGCAACGGACTCGAGCAGCGCAGTGGCGTCGCCGACGACTCGTGCAATCTGTTCAGCCTCGAGTGCCACCAGCCTCAGGTTGCCCGCAGTGACAGAGTCGCGCGTCGCGCGGTTCACCGTCACCAGCGACCAGACGCCAAAGCACACGAGCGGCAGCAACGCTGCCGTGGCGAGGACAAAGACGAACTGTGAGGTGATGCTCCTCAGGCGCATGTCAGAGAAGGCACAAATCAAACGAGAGCACTACGCAAGCAACAGTCCAGGTTGACTTATGGTTCTAGTGTGGACCCAAGTAGCCGGGATGACAACCAATTGAAGAACATTGGTTGCGGCAGGGGAAGCCGTCGCAGGGGCAAGTCACCAGCCGACTGCCGAACAGCGAAAGTTGATTGGTGGAGATCGAGGCTTGGAATCGGCCCCTTGTGGGGAATGGCCAACTAATTGGCCGCCAGGTCGGGAATTCGCTGCTATGCGCCGCGGATGCGCCGCGCGATCTGGCGCACTTCGAGCCGGTCCATCTTGTACTTGAGCGTGCTCAGTGGCATGCCCAAGTACTCGGATGTCGCCGTGACATTCCAGCCGCACTTCTCGAGCGACCGCAGAATGAAGTTGCGCTCGAATGTACGCGTGGCGTCATCGAAGAGGCTGCCAGTGCGCTGGCCCTGCGGCTCCAACTGTGCGAAGTGGAACTCGAGAGGGATGTCCTCTTCACCGATGTAGTCCTTGTCGTTCACAGCCACGAGCCGCTCGATCAGGTTTTCGAGTTCTCGGATGTTCCCCGGCCACCAGT
>JBEBGB010000538.1:0-3805 GCA_040081675.1 Vicinamibacterales bacterium | reverse complement strand
ACCCCTCGAACATCAGGTGCTCGAACAGGTGCGCAAAGCCCGTGCGACCGGGATGCTCGTTCTTCGAGCCGACGTGGTACCAGACGTTCACCGCCACCACCGGCACGTGGTGATTCTCGTGGACGAGGACGTCGAGCCCGTTCGTGAGCGTCCGCTTGGCGAACGGGAGGTCGAGCGAAGGCATTCTCAGCATGCTACCGGCAAACGGAACGCGGGCCCGCTTGACGGCCGCTCAGATTCGGATCTACGCTTAGCACTAAAGTTGAGACTGAGTCTCATTCCTGGAGGTTGCCGTTGCTCCGATATCGTTTTTCCGCCGTTTTCGGATCCCTTCTGCTCGCGCTCGTCGCCGTGTCGTCCGCTGAGGCCCAGCAGCCAGTTGCTGCGGGCCCATCTTCCGAATCTGCAGGGACCCAGGATGCGGGTGACTCGCAGATCGATGAGCTCCGCCGGCGAGTCGACGTCCTCGCAGCCGAAATCGAGCGGCTTCGCAGCGGAGAGCCTGACGAGCGGGAGCTGACCGACGCACGCCGCCGCACGCTCGGCCTCGCGCCGTCTGCCGCGTCCGCTTACCGCCGGGCGCGGGAAGGGGTTTCTTTTGCCGGCTACGGCGAGATGCTCCTCGAGAACTACTCAGCGGCCAACGAGTCCGGCGGGGCAGGTGCCCCGACCACCAAGCTCGATTTCCTGCGCGCCGTCCTCTATACCGGCTATCGCTTCTCCGACAAGTTCCTCTTCAACTCGGAACTCGAGGTCGAGCACGGCAACGAAATCGGCGTCGAGTTCGCGTACGTCGACTTCCAGGCGAGGGAAACCCTCTCTGTTCGCGGCGGCATGCTGCTGCTGCCGCTCGGACTCGTCAACGAGTTCCATGAACCGACAGTCTTCGTGGGTGCACGCCGCCCGGAAACCGAGCAGCGGATCATTCCGTCCACCTGGCGTGAGAACGGCGCCGGAATCGTCGGTTCGCTCGGCATTGTCAACGTCCGGGCGTATGTCACCAACGGTTTTGGCGGCGCCGGGTTCACCTCGGCCGGTCTACGTGGCGGACGCCAGAAGGGCATCCAGGCAAGGGCCGCCAACCTCGCGTTCTCGGGCCGGGCCGACGTGACACCCGTCGCGGGTATCGTCACCGGCATCGGCTTCTACAAGGGTGGCTCAGGACAGGAGCAGGTAGTCCTCGACGGCCGACGCCTCACAGTCGGTACGACCGTCGCCGAGGTACATGGCCAAGTGCAGTTGCGGGGACTCGACGTCCGCGCGCTGTTCGCGCACGCGTCCGTTGATGACGCCGGCGACGTAAGCCGCGCCTTGAGGCTGGCGGCGACAGCGGCGGTGGCCGAAGCGATGCAGGGTGGCTACTTGCAGCTTGGTTACAACGCGCTGTCGCAGTTCAACACCGTCGTCGCCCTCACCCCCTATGTGCGCTACGAACAGGTCGACACGCAGCACCGCATTCCAGCAGGCTTCTCGCGCGACCTCGCGCGAGTCGGCACGTTCATCACCCTTGGCGTGGAAGTGAAGCCGATCCAGAACATCGTGGTCAAGACCGACTACCAGTGGCTGACGAACGAGGCTGGCACGGGGCGTAACCAGTTCAACGTCAATCTCGGCTACGCCTTCTAACCGCTGGCCATGGGCGTTCCGGCAGTCATCGCGTGCATCCTCACGGTCGCGGCCGTCGCGCCTGCGGCGCAGTCACCGACGCGGGAGGAAGCGCTCAGCGCCGTCTATCCTGGATCGGTAATCCGCGCTGAGCAGCTGTTCCTGACACTGGTCCAGCAGAAACGGGTTGCCGAGCTCGCCGGGGTCGACGTCTCCACTGCGCTGGTCGCGCGATACCTAGCCATGAGGGACGGCACCGTAGTCGGGCGGGCGTACGTTGACACGCATACC
Source organism: Vicinamibacterales bacterium (assembly GCA_040081675.1). Taxonomy (GTDB): domain Bacteria; phylum Acidobacteriota; class Vicinamibacteria; order Vicinamibacterales; family CAVVIG01; genus CAVVIG01. The sequence goes on along the minus strand of JBEBGB010000538.1, from coordinate 1,909 downwards.
GTGCGCACGAAGCGCGCAAGCCTCTTGATCGCACTGAACCGCGACGGGACAGTCGTGCGCGTTGAAGTCACCGCATTCCTCGAACCGCCCGAGTTCCGCGCGCCAGAGATCTGGTTGCGTCAGTACCGTGACAAGACACTCGACAGCGATCTTGCGGTCAACCGCAGCATCCGACCTCTCGCCGGTGCAACGCTGACGACGCGCGCGGTCAACGGGGCTGTGCGCAGGGTCCTCGCGATCGATTCAGTCCTCCGGAGCGATCGAGGCGCACGATGAGACAGTGGGAGCGCCGCCTGTTCAATGCAGCAACTGGAGGCGTCGCCGTGACGGGGTTCGCGTATCTCTGGATGAAGTACTTCATCCAGAACGACGACCCGTTCGCCCTGGTGAATCATCCTTGGCAAGGCGCCATGCTCGCGTGGCACGTCGTCGCATCGCCGCTCCTCATCCTGGCCTTTGGCATCGTGCTGAACTCGCATGTCATGAAGAAGCTTCGCGTCAGCGGCATGCCAAATCGGAGGACGGGCTTCGCTTCCCTCATCATGTTCGCCCTCATGGTGCTGTCGGGCTATCTGCTGCAGGTCACGACCAACGAATCGCTCATACGGGCATTGGTCGTCGCGCACGTCGGAGCAGGTACGATCTTTTCGGCGGCGTACACGATCCACCTCGTGATCAGTTGGCGCCTGGCGCGACGCGCCAGGCGCGCCGACATCCTCACTCGCGTCGCGTGACGTACCGCCTTGCCGCCGCCCTCGCCGTCATCCTGACCGGCAGCATCGTGGCGACTGCGGCAGCCGACGACCCGGTGCTCATCGTGCGCGAGGTCTACCTCATGGGAACCCGCGCCTCCCTGTCCACGATCGCGCCGAACCGCGGTGACGGGCTCGGCACCCTGGAGTCGGCGGTGCGTGCCCTGGAAGCGTCCGAACATCAGTTGAGCACGTGGATCGAGGACAGTCCGATTTCCCGCCTCAATCGGCAGCCGCTGGGAACACCCTGGAGCGCCGATGCGGCACTCTGCCAGATGTTCGACGCGGTCTACGCGTGGCATCGCGCAACGGGCGGAGCGTTCGATCCGGGCGTGGGGCGGCTGGTTGCCGCGTGGGACATCCACGGCGACGGGCGGGTGCCAGGCACAGCCGAACTGGAGGCGGCGCTCGACGTCAGCGGGCTCGGCAATCTGGAGTTCGATCGTTCGAGATGCACGTTGACGCGCCGCGCAGGCCTCCTCCTTGATGTCGGCGCATTCGGCAAGGGTGAGGCTCTCGACCGGGCTGCCGAGGGGCTCGGCTCCACGCCATGGATGATTGACCTTGGCGGACAGGTCTCGGTCGGTGGCCTGCGGGCACGAGACATTCCATGGACCGTGGCCGTGGCGCATCCCATCGATCGTCAGCACCCGTACCTGACCGTCACCATGCGGGAGGGATCGCTGTCCACCACCGCGGGCTCCGAGCGGGACCTGATCGTCAATGGCACCCGCGTGGGTCACGTGCTCGATCCGCGCACCGGTCGGCCAGCGCCATTCCACGGCTCCGTGACGGTGTGGCACGAGAGCGGTCTGGCGGCGGATGCGCTCTCGACTGCGTTGTACGTGATGGGGCCGGACGCGGGGCTCGCGTGGGCCGAAGGTCGCGGCCTGAGTGTGTGCTATCTGATTCCAGACGAACGCGGTAGCGTGCGCATGCGAACGACGACTGCGTTCCAGCGCCTCCTGGGGCCGTAGCGCGCTCAGACGTCCTACCGGACTTGAATGAGCGGAATCTTGCCCTTGTTGGCTTCGGCGCTCTGGTGCGCCGCGATCGAGACCTGGGCCGCCGTCCGCTCCGCCACCGTGAGAAACGCGCGGGCGGCCGGAGATGCGGAATCACCGATGACGAGCGGCACCCCGGAATCGCCGCCTTCG
>JBEBGB010000081.1:0-13973 GCA_040081675.1 Vicinamibacterales bacterium | reverse complement strand
CCGAGACGAACGGAAAACACCGCGCATCTGTGGTTTGCGTTCTCGGTGTTCTCGGTTCCGCTCTGTGTCCTCGGTGGTAGAGCTTTTCGTCACTCTGCACTCAGCTGTCAGATGTTGGCCGTCAACGGCTCGCCTGGCAAGGTCGGCACACAGAACGCGCGAAGGTCCGCCGCTATAATCGGCCCGTGGATCCGCAGGCGCTCAGCGACGTCGCCCACCGGCACGGTCTCGCGCTCGTCGTTCGCTTCGGCTCGACGGTCACTGGACGGGTCCATCCGCAGAGCGACGTGGATCTGGGCGTGCTCTTCGAGCGGATGCCGACCAGCCTCGACGAGGAGCTCGGCCTCGCGGCGGACCTCCAGGCGCTCGAGCCCGGCACACCTATTGACCTGACGCTCCTGAACCGCGCCGACCCGCTGCTGCTCAAGCAGGTGACGGACCACGCGCGCCTCGAGTACGGCACGGCCGCGCGCCTCGACGCCTTCAGGCGCTATGCGTTCAAACGCTATCAGGACCATCGCCGCTTCCTCGACATGGAGCGCCGCCATCTCGATCGCATCGTCGAGTCGCAACACATGACAGTCGATGCCCCGCTCGTCACGCGCAAGCTGCTGCTCATCGCAGGAAATCTCGACCAGCTCCGGGGGTTGCATGCCCGCGGCCGGGACGCGTATCTGGTCAGCCGCACCGAGCAGGCGGTCGCAGAGCGCCTGCTCGAGCGCATCTTGACCAGGATGATCGATGTGAACTATCACCTGCTCACGAATCTGGGATACGCGCCTCCGAGCGACTATCACGCGTCGTTCGAGCGAGTCGGTGCCGCCGGCGTCCTGGACGTTGCGTTCGCGTCACGCGTGGCCCGCGCGGCCGGCCTGAGAAACAGACTGGTCCACGACTACGACGACCTCGATCAGCGTCTGGTGTTCGACGCCGTGTCGCTGGCGTTGGTCGATGTGCCCGACTACACGGCAGCCGTGCACGCGTATGTGAAACGGCTCACCGACCCCGCTTCGCCCTGACACGACGTCCAAGCGTTCAGCTTGGCCGAAATGCCCGTGAACTGCCACGGTGGGATCGCCATGCCCACCGCGAAGTGCGAGACTGGCCCTGATATGACGTCGCGCGCGATGGCCGGTTCCTGATCGATACCGAGTTGCAGGATGTGTCCGCCGAACCGATTCATCTGCTGCTCAATTGGAAGCCGCCCTCGAAATAAAGTTACGGCGGCGCGGCACGATCCTGACAGAAGCGCTGAGGGGTTTCGTCAGCCTGGCAAGTCGCGTCGGTCCCGCCCCGGCTTTCCCTGCCGGCCCAGCTTGCCCAGCCTGCCCGGCCAGCCCTTGTGCCCCGACCGTCCCGACCGACACTGATCTCGAGACCTACTTGATGAGGGCGCGCTCGAGACGTCGCATCGCAACAAACAGAGCCAGGGCTCCGCAGACAATCAGGAACGCGACGTGCCACCAGATGCCAGGGCCGACGGCTCCAGTGGTCAGCGCCCGAAGCAGCGCGACTCCGTGATAGAGCGGCACCAGCTGAAAGACCCACTGCAGCCAGGACGGCAGCTGGCTGACCGGGAAGAAGGTGCCGCTGAAGAGAAACATCGGCATCACAATCAACCCGACTACCTTGTCGAAGTCCTCGTGGCTGCGCAGGAAACTTGTGACGCACAGCGCCATCGCGGACAACGAGCCGGCCAGCAGCACCGCCGCCGGCAGCGCAAGAACGGCAGTGGTCGACAGCAGGATTCGCGGTCCACGCAGTTCGCCCAGCGCCAACACAATGCACAGGAAACCGACGGAGTAGATCGAGCCCCGCATGGTCGCCCACAGCATCTCGCCGAAGGCCACATCCGCCACTCGCATAGGCGTGGCGAGCACCGCATCGTAGGTCTTCCTGTAACGCAGCTTGTCGAAGATGTTGAAGAGTCCGTCGCTCACCGCGCCGTTCATGCAGCTTGACGCGAGCAGGCCTGGCGCCACGAACGCGATGTAGCTGATGCCGTTCACCTCGGACACCATGCTGCCAATCCCGATACCGATGCTCAGCAGGTAGAACAGCGGCTCGAAGAACCCACTGAAGATGACCATCCACGAGTGCTTGTAGACGAGCAGATTGCGCTGCACCATGCGAATCGCCCGGCGAGGGGACGGCAGTGTGGCAACCGCGACCGAGACAGCGTCGAGTGTCGACATGTTCACATGCGTTTCTGGCTGAGGCGAACCTCGCTATGCCTGCAGCTTCCTGCTGAAGGTCCAGACCGCAGCGCGGATGCCAACCGCCAGCATGACCAGCAGAAATGCGACATGGAGAGCGGCAGCTTCCCACGACAAGGTGTGTAGCGCCAGACCGCGCGTCAACTCAACGCCGTGAAACAGTGGCGTGAAGGCCGCGACCACTTGCAGGATCTCCGGCAGGCGGGTGACGGGAAAGAACACGCCCGAGAACAGAAACAACGGCGTGATGATGAAGCGGAACATGACGTTGAAGTTGTCTCCGGCACTGAGATAGCCCGCGAACGCCATGACCGGTGCACTGAAGGCCAGACCCGTCAACACGGCCGCCGGAACGGCCTCGATCGCCGGCAACGGCTGCACTGCACCAAAGAGCCACAGCACAACCGCAAACGTTGTCGCGACCGAGAGCAGACGGACGCCAATCCACGTGAGTTCGCCCACGACGATGTCGACGACGCCAAGTGGCGTGGAGGCAATCGCTTCGTAATTGCGATGCCAGGTCATCCTGCTGCTGATTGGCCAGCTGGATTCGAAGCACGCCGTCTGCATGCAGCTGGCCGCCAGGAGACCCGGTCCGAAAAACGTGAGATACGACACGCCTCCCGGCAATGACGCGCCGCCCGCATCGACGAGGCGACCGAGGCCAAGCCCCATGGCCGCGAGATACAGCGTCGGCTGAAGGAAGTTGAGAAAGACCGAGGCGTACCACTTGTGGCGATACGCCACTGCATTGCGACGAACCAGGCGGAACGCTCGCGTCATCGCTGACTTCCGTTAGTCGACAAGCGTCCTCCCGGTGAGTCGCAGAAAGACGTCCTCGAGCGTCGCGCGCCGGACGAGGGCCCGCTCAACAGGGATCCCCATCGCATGTACCTGCTCGAGCGCCTGCTCACCGTCCTCGGCGTACAACTGCACACGATCGGGAAGCTCCTCCATCCTTGTGGCAACGGAGGCAAGCCGGCCATCGAGCGATGCGCGCACCTCCGGTGCAAGCCGTAGCTCCAACACTTCCCTGGTGACATGGCGATCGATGAGCTCACGCGGCGAGCCCTCGGCCACGATGTGTCCCTTGTCCATCACCACAAGTCGGTCGCAGAGCTGCTCGGCTTCGTCCATGTAATGCGTCGTGAGCAGCAGTGTGGCGCCCGCGCGCTTGAGCTGATACAGCCGATCCCAAATGAGATGCCTGGCCTGCGGATCGAGTCCGGTGGTGGGCTCGTCGAGCAGGATGAGTTCAGGCGCGTTGACGAGTGCCCGCGCAATGGTCAGCCGTCGTTTCATGCCACCAGAGAGCGGTTCGACTTGCGATCCCGATCGTTCGGTCAGCTGGACGAAGTTGAGCAGTTCGTCGGTCCGCTCACGCGCGACATTGAGGGGAATGTCGAAGTAGCGCGCGTACATCAACAGGTTCTCGCGTACGGTGAGTTCGGCGTCGAGGTTCTCGGCTTGCGGCACCACGCCCAGACGCGCCTTGATGGCGCTTGCACCCGTGCGCGGATCCAGGCCGAAGATGCGCAGTTCGCCCGAGCTGACCGGCGATGCGCACGCGATCATCCGCATCGTCGACGTCTTGCCGGCGCCGTTCGGGCCCAGAAACCCGAAGGCTTCGCCGGCACGCACCTCGAAGTCGACGCCGTCAACGGCGGTGAACGCGGCGAACTGCTTTTTGAGTCGGCGGGCCAGAACCAGCGGCTCTGCGTCGGAGGGCATCCACGATTCTAGTGTGGAAGCCCGGACCGCGTACAACAGTCCGGGCATTCACTGGAGGAGATGAGATCAGGGGCGAACGCGCACGTACTTCTGCAGTCGCTTTGGTGCCGGCTCTCCGCCGTAGATGTTCCCTGCGCGGTCGACCGCCACGAACTCGGCGCCGTTGCCCACCGTGGTGCGCGGGTCGCCCCACGCGAACTGGATGAACCAATGCACCCACCCGCTCTTCGCGTCGCCGATTCGGATGCCTTCCTCCCATCCAGGGTTCTGCACATCGTCGGACTCCGAGTCGGCAACGAAAATCTGGTCCTTGTCGTCGAACGCGATGCCGCTCGGCTTGCCGAACTGCGTCCACGGTATCGTGAGCGACTTGCCTTCCTGGTCGAAGAGCTGAATGCGGTTGTTGCCTCGGTCGCCCACGAACACGCGTCCGCGCGAATCCATCGCAATCGCGTGAATGGAACGGAACTCGCCAGGTCCATAGCCCGTCTTACCCCAGGCCTTCACGAACGTGCCGTCCTTCGAGAACTTCGCGATGCGGTTGTTGCCGGTCTCGCCATGGCCATCCGCGACAAACACGTCGCCGCTCGGCGACACGACCACATCGCTTGGCGACGTGAAGTGATCGGGACCGCTGCCTTCGACGCCAGGCGTGCCGAGCGTCAGCAGCACCTTCCCCGCTGAGCTGAACTTGACGACGATGTGGCCGCGTTTGTCACCCTTGGGGATGCGGTTGCTGGCGACGGCCTCGGTCACCCACACGTTGCCTTCGCGGTCGACAGCGAGCCCATGCGGCCAGATGAACATGCCGCCGCCAAACGTCTTGACGACCTTGCCGTCCGCACCGAACTGCACGATCGGGTCGGTCTTCGAATCGCGGCATTCGTCGCCAAAGCGCGCCTGCTCCTCGAGACGCTCGCAGCGCACGACGGCCCAGACGTGCTGACCATCCGGATCGATGACCACCTTGCCCACGGCGCCCATGGCCCTGCCGTTCGGCAATTGAGCCCAGCCTTCAGCGATGCGGTAGGGATTGGGCAGCCCCTGGGCACGCGCGCCTTCGCGCATGCCGACGACGGCGGCGAGTGTCAGCGTCAGCAGAAGGCCGACGGCTTGTAGTTTTCGCATTGTCTGCTCCTTCGTTCAGAGAGGGCGGATTATACGCCCGAGCCGCGGGATGAAGTCAGCCGGGGTCGGTCCGGGAACGCGGAAGACTCGACAAGCGTCCCAAGAGGGTTTCACGTGTGCGACATTCATGGCCAGGACCTGGACGAGTTGCAAAACGCAAGTGACTCCAGGGGTCACTCGACGGAACGACAATTTGCGACACATATTTGGTGTCCCGGCCGTGCATACTCTTCAGACTCCCGATCTCGACATCTTCCTGGGGATTCTTGGCTCGTCATGATGCATAGATATCGCGCTCGTGCGTTGTTTGTTGTTGCTGTCCTCCTCGTCGCCACGACGGTCGCTGCCCAACAGCCGGCGAGACCGCCACAGGCGGTTCCTGCAGGTCCACCAGCGCCGACGCTGCCGGACACCATCTCGCGTGACGACCAGGGGCGCGCCACCGTCCGTGCGGTTCGCGTGACGACACCGATGCGTATCGACGGCAAGCTCGACGAGCCGCATTACAGCAGCGTCCAACCCGCGTCAGGCTTCATCCAGATGGAGCCGCAGGCCGGCCAACCAGCCACCGAGAAGACCGAGGTGTGGGTCTCGTTCGACAAGGACAACGTCTATGTCGGCATACGGGCGTGGGAGAGTCAGCCGGAGAGAGCCATCGTCAATGAGATGCGACGGGACAGCAACAACATCCGGCAGGGCGATTCGGTGGAGTTCTCGTTCGACACGTTTCGCGACCGACGCAACGCCATCCTGTTCGAAGCCAACTCGCTCGGTGGACGAACGGACCTGCAGAGCACGAACGAGCGCCAGTTCAATCCGGATTGGAACCCGGTGTGGACCTTGGTCGCCGGCAAGTTCGACGGAGGATGGACCATCGAAGCGGCGGTGCCCTTCAAGTCCATCCGCTACGCGCCCGGCACGGTGCAAGACTGGGGCTTCCAGGCACGTCGGTCCATCAAGTCGAAGAACGAAATCGCGTACCTCACCAAGCTGCCACCGTCGCTCGGGCTGGGACGCGCAGACTTCTCGGCATCGCTCTACGCAAACCTCGTCGGCATGGAAGCGCCACCGCTGTCGCGCACGCTCGAACTCAAACCGTACGCCATCGCGGATATCACGACGGACAACACGTCGACGCCCAAGCGCACCAATGACCCCAGTGGCGACATTGGCCTGGACGCGAAGTACAGCATCACGCAGAACCTCACTGCGGATCTCACGTACAACACCGACTTCGCACAGGTGGAAGCCGACGAGCAGCAGGTCAACCTCACGCGCTTCAGTCTCTTCTTTCCAGAGAAGCGCGACTTCTTCCTCGAGAACCAGGGCCTCTTCACCTTCGGCAACAACACGTTCGCGGGCGGCACATCGGCCGCCACCTCGGATCTGCCGCTGCTCTTCTACAGCCGACGCATCGGCCTGGCTGGAAGCAGGGAGGTGCCGATCCTCGGCGGTGGTCGTGTGACGGGGCGCGTGGGTCGCTATCAGCTGGGCCTGGTGAACATGCAGACCAGAGAGGACACCGCGGCAGCCGCGAAGGCCACGAACTTCTCTGTCGTCCGTGTGAAACGCGACATCCTTCGCAAGAGCAGCATTGGCGTCCTCGCCACCAATCGCTCGAAGGCGCAAGCGCTGCCCGGCTCGAACCAGGTGTACGGCGTGGATGGAACGTTTGGTTTCTTCAGCAACCTGACGTTCGCGACGTACCTGGCCAAGTCGAAGTCCGAGGGCACCACCAGCGACGACATGAGTTACCGGGCACAGATGGAGTACGGCGGTGACCGCTACGGCGCGCAATTGGAGCGTCTCTCGATCGACAAGAACTTCAACCCCGAGGTCGGGTTCCTGCGTCGGGCCGACATGCGGAAGAACTACGCGCAGCTTCGCTTCAGTCCGCGGCCGAAGAACATCAAGCGTGTACGCAAGTTCTCGAGCATCGGCCAGTTCACCTATCTGGAGGACAGCGCGGGCCAACTGGCGACACGGATCTCGGACGGGGAGTTCGCCGTCGAGTTCCAGAACAGCGACCGCTTCAGCGTGGGCATCAACAACGATTACGAACTGCTCGTCAGGCCGTTCACGATTGTGCCTGGCGCCCGGGTGCCCCCTGGCGGGTACGACTTCACCACGGGGCGCATCGGCTACACGATGGGACAGCAGCGCAAGGTTTCGGGTGCCTTCCTGTTCGAGAAGGGGTCGTTCTATAACGGCGACCGCACCGCCGTCACCTACAACCGTTCGCGTATCAACGTATCGCCGCAGCTCTCGGTCGAACCGAACATCGTGATCAACTGGATCGACCTGCCAACGGGCTCCTTCACCACCAAGCTCGTCGGCTCACGGATCACCTTCACCCTGACGCCGCTGGTCTTCGCCAGCGCGCTGGTCCAGTACAACTCGAGCACGCACACGGTGAGTACCAACGCGCGCCTGCGTTGGGAGTACCGGGCCGGTAGCGAACTGTTCGTTGTCTACAACGAAGAGCGCGACAGCGAGGCAGCGACCGGCGTGCCCGGCCTGTTCAACCGCGCCTTCATCGTCAAGGTGAACCGCTTCCTAAGGTTCTGAGCCGCGAACCGAAGCGCCATTGCAAAGTGCGTCGAGCATGCGCGGCAGACGCGATGTCTGGTGGGCTCTGTCCCTCCCGACCTTCCCGACCGTCCTGACCTTCCCCGATGGCCGAGCCTCGCCGAAGCGTTCGCGAAGGCGGGCGTTACAATCGACACTGTGCCAAGCCAGTTCTCTGCGATTGGGTTCATCGTCACATCGGGCGAGGACCTCGCCGCACTTGCAAGCCGGGTCGCCGAACGCGCCGACACCGTCAATGCGCGTGACGGTCAGTACCTGAAGTGGTCGCCTCCGTCGGGCGAACAACTGTGGCTGCAGGTGAAACACAGCGGCGACGCCATGGGCATGAATCCGCACTTCGAGGGGAAATCGTCCGTGCGCCTGGCTGTTGAGGCACGCGTGACGCGCAGCACGCACACACCGCTCGACGGGACATTTCTGGCGTGGGCGAATCCGCCCGAGAGCGGCGCCGGCGGGGAGTATCCGCTGGCGTTCGACTGTCCGGATGCCGCGGTCCATGAAGCGATGACCATGCCGATCGCCGTGGTCGCGCAGATCGCGGCCTTCGCACAGCAGATCACGGTGCACGACTCGGAAGCGACGTACCTGGCGGATCAGGCGGAGCAAGGGCTCTCGTTCGGGTCGCGTTCGTTCATTCCGTCGGGTCTCATCTCACCGTCGGGAGAACCAGTGACACCGCCCGAGTCGCATGCGCTGTTCACGGGACATGTGATCGAGGCCGCCGAGCGTACGAACACGGTCACCGGCGAACCGTTCTGGTGGGCGCTGGTCGACACCCAGGGTGGAACCTTCGACGTCGTGATCGACCCATCGCTGCTCTCGAAGCCGATTCGCTCGGGCAACGTCGTCTCGGGCTGGTTCTGGCTGTCTGGTCGGATCCGCGCGGGCGCAGCGCCACGCGGCGGGTGGTTCAGAAAATTGACCGGACGCGGATAGAGGTCGCATGGCCACGCCTCTTGCCACTCGCCTTGCCACTGAGACCGATGTTCCCGCGTTGGTTGCTCTTGTCAATTCCGCCTATCGCGGCGACAGCAGCCGCGCCGGCTGGACCACCGAGGCCGACCTGCTCGATGGCATGCGCATCGATGCGGAGCGCTTGAGCGCCGCCGTTGCCGACGCCGCTGACAACGCCATCCTTATTCACGAGGACGAAGGGCACCTGGTCGCGTGCGTGCATCTTCAGCGAAAAGACCCTAACTGTTACTTGGGGATGCTCACGACGCTACCGACACGACAAGGTTCGGGACTTGGGCGGTCGATGATCGAACAGGCCGAACGCTTCGCACACGATCACTGGGGCTCGACGTCGATGGAAATGACGGTGCTGACGCTGCGACAGGAACTGCTGGCCTGGTACGAACGGCGTGGGTACTCCAGGACTGGCGACCGAAAGCCGTTTCCGTACGGCGACGACAAGTGGGGGTTGCCGAAGCGGACGGACCTCGAGTTCTATGTGCTGCGAAAGTCTTTGACGTCGATCACATCGCCAGGCTCTGGCGGCGGAGGCTCGACACCACCCTGCTGAGCGTGACGCCTGGCGACAACCAGCGCGACGCAGGCGGTCCACGTGGGCAGCATGTCGGTCAGCGGCAGGAACTCGATCATGAACGTCGGCAGCAGCAGCGGGTGAAACCCGAGCAGCCGCCATGTAGCCGCAGCGGCCACGACGTCCAACACTTCGTCCGCACCCATCCAGCCGAGCGGGCCCAGCGCGAACTGCAGCACGTCGGTCGCGATCGCGATGGCGTAGGCCGACCTTACGCGCGTCGTCGTGATCGTGGGCGTCTTCAGCCGGCTGAGAATACCGTCCAGCATGATGGAACCAGTGTAGATCTAAGTCGCCGGTGGATCACGCGCTCCCGGCTTCAGGCTCTGGGCTCCAGGCTTCAGCTTGCACACAGCTTTCGCGGTCTATCGCCCACCGCCTATCGCCTACGCTGGCGATCGACCTACTGCACCGGAGTGACGGCCTCCACGAGGAGTCCGACCGCCTTGCGCGTTGCGCGGCCGGCCGCCTGCACTCCCTTGTAGTGCCCCAGGCGCACGACCGCGAGCTGGTGAGATGGAATGATCAGCACCTGCTGGCCACCGACGCCCGACATGAAATACATGTCCTTGGGTGCGGGCCACGCGCCGTCGCCGTTCACCCAGAAGAGCGCGCCGTACTGCGGCCGCTTGTCGGCGAGCCAGGCGGGCGCCAGCGTCCCTACGAACTTCGCGTATCCCTCTGGGAGGATGCGTTCGCCGTTCCACATGCCGTCCTGGAGATACAGATTCGCGACGCGCGCCCAATCGCGGCCCGAGGCAGATTCGTACCCGTGCGTCAGGAAGTTGCCGTACGGATCCGTATCGAGCACGAAGGTGCGGATGCCAAGCTTGTCGAAGAGCGCACGCTGCGGCCACGAATGGTAGTCGAGTCCGCGTTTCTCAACGGCCATGCGCACCATGTAGTTGGTGAGCACCGGATCGGTGTTGCGGTAGCGCCCGACTGTCGCCGGCTCCCACTGCTGCGGACGCGTGGCCGCGTACTTGAAGGCGTCGATCGAGCCCGTGTAGTAGTACAGGTGATCCGGATAGGGACCCTTCTCGTCGTAGTCCTGGTCCTGCGGTGCGATGATGCGCAGGCCACTCGACATATTCAGAATGTCGCGGACGCGAATCTTCTGCCGAGGGTCGCCCGGCGTCTGCCACTCGGGAATTGGAGCGGGCTGATCGAGCGTGTAGGCGCCCTGCTTGATCAGCACGCCGAGCAACGTGCCGCTCAGGCTCTTCCCCATCGACCAGCTCTCGAGCGGCGTGGTCGGCGTAATGTTGTCGCCGTATCGCTCCGCGATGATGCGGCCCTTGTACGTGACGACGAAGGCGCCGGTCAGGGCGGCAGGGTCGAAGGCCGCGTCAATGGCCTGTTGCACCTTCGCCATGTCCACGCCGGCAGGCGGCGCTCCGCTCGGTAGCACGTCGCCCATCGGCCACGGCGTCGTCTTGGGATCCGGCACCTTGGGAGTGACGATCGACGGCGTGAACGACACGTCGGTCTTGCCGATCGGCAGGGTCACACACCCTTGACTTCCAACCTGCTTCGCAGTCCGCACCGTGCCGTTCGGCATGGTGACTTCAACCGTGCGCTTCTGCCGATCGATCTTCGGTGTGCCGAGCTTCGCGCGCTCCTCGTACGGGGCCGTGAAGTAGCCGACGTTCTCGGCCGCGAACGCGGCGTCGAGTCCCGTGACGAAGACGGCCGTGCACATGATCTTCGCGTAGCCGGACGCGTAGTGCTCGATCTTCTCGCCCGGCGGCGGCACATACGGCGTCTTCAAGTCGAGCGACTGCCCACGTGCAATCAGCGCCTGCCGCGCTTCGTCCCTGCTCTGCGCGACGAGCGCGCCAGCTGACAGCGCGAGCCCCGCAACGACGACCAGCCATGTGCTTCGCATTGGAGGATTATACCGACGCCGAGGGCCGGGAGGGCAGGCAGGGCAGGCAGGACAGACAAGAGCTCTACCACGGAGGTTACGGAAAACAACACGGAGGTCACGGCCTGCGGACAGGCTTGGGCTTTGGGCTCACCCGATGCTCCGATAGTCCCGTCCGTTCTAGCCTGACCCCTCCAATGAAAACCGTGACCTCTGTGTTGTTCTCCGTGAACTCCGTGGTAGAGCCTTTGTAACCTTCTCGTTTTCGCCTTAGGCAATCGGCCCCAGCGAGACGAGGAAGATCACCGGCTGGTTCGCCACGCGTGATGCAGTCAGGTCCACGCGGACCTCGGCCATCCAGTCGTTCTCGAGTTCTGGATCGACCAGCACCTGCTGCACGCGCCACTCCCCGGCGTCGTCCGACACCTTGACATGCGTGTGGCGAAGATTGCGCGCTTCGGGGTCGAAGCGTAGATGCGCATGTCCAGCCTGGTAGTCGACCCACGCAGCCCGTAAGGAGTCGGCTGTCCAAGGCACAACCTCGAGGTCCGCCACAGGTGCGCCGTCGAATGTGTCGAGTGCGGCAGCATGATCGCCAATGGACCACGCTCGAAGGAATGTGAAGATGCGCGTGCGGACCAGCGCCGTGAACGCTTTCGTGTCGCGCGTGATGTCGGCGGCCTCCGCGCCACCCGACTCTGGAGCGGCGCTTCTGCGTGGCTCGGCCAGCGCGAGCGGCCGATAGTTCGGGTCGCGCATCCGCTCCCACTCGTCTTCGAGACTCGAATCGACAGCGCGCAAGAGCGTGCGAAAGTACACCTCCATCTCGCGCACCTCGTCGTTCTTCACGCCGTCAGGCACGGTCTGGCTGAGCACCTTGTAGACGCTGTTCAGGTGCCGAAGCAGCAGCCCCTCCGAGCGCTGCAACTCGTAATCGAGCACATACTCGGCAAACGAACGGAAGTTCTCGAACATCTCCCGCCCGATCGATTTGGGGCGGATGTTGTCCTCGCCCACCCACGGGTGTCGGTCGGCAAACGCGTTGAAGGTCTCGTAGACAAAATCGCGCAGCGGTTTCGGATACTCCAGTTTCTCGAGTTCCTCCATCCGCTGGTCGTACTCCATGCCCTCGGCCTTCCACTCGGCGATAGCCTTGTCTTTGACGCGATCGAGCTGCTTGCGGAGGATGAGCTCAGGGTTCTCGAGAATCGATTCGACGAGCGTCAGCACGTCAAGCGCGTACTCAGGCGACTCGGCGTCGAGCAGCGGCAAGGTCTCGAGCAGATACAGAGACAGAACCTGGTCCATCGAGAAGTCGTCTTGCAGGTCCACATTCACGCGCAGCTTCGCACCATCGGCCGTCTGCGGAATGAATTCAACAACGTGCCGGGATACCAGCGCTCGAAACAGCTGCCACGCGCGCTTGCGATGCCCCTTCTTCGCAACGTCGGTCTCGTGAGAATCGCGGACGATGTGCTGCATCGCTCGACAGCCATCACCATGTCGGCTCAGCACGTTCAGCAACATGCCGTGCGACACCTGGAACCGCGAGACCAGCTGTTCGGGTTGCGCGCCCATGAGCCGCTTGAACGTCTGCAGATCCCAGTTGACGAAGTTACGCTCGGGTGGCTTTCGCAGCGTCACCTTCTTGCCGTCTCTCGCCGTCTTCTCCTTGAGTCGAATGTTCTCGATGACGTGCTCGGGCGCCTGCGCCACGACGTACCCGCGATCGTCGAACCCCTTGCGGCCGGCACGGCCCGCAATCTGGTGGAAGTCGCGCGCGCTCAGGTGCGCGGTCTTCTGACCATCGAACTTGCACAACCGCGTGAACAGCACGGTGCGAATCGGCACGTTGATGCCGGCACCGAGTGTGTCGGTGCCGCAGATCACCTTCAGCAGTCCGATCTGCGCGAGCTGTTCGACCAACACGCGGTACTTCGGCAGAAGCCCGGCGTGGTGCAGGCCAATGCCCTGCCGCAGCCACTTGCGCATGTCGGCGCCATACGGACTGCTGAACGAGAACCCCGCGATGCGCGACGCAATCTCGGCCTTCTCCTCCTTCGTGCAGATTTTCAGGCTGGTGAAGTCTTGCGCGCTGCTCGCTGCGTCGGCCTGGGTGAAATGCACGACGTAGGTTGGTGTCTTTCGTTCGTCCACCAGCTTCTCGATGGTGTGCGCGAGTGGAATCTCCGAGTAGGCATACTCGAGAGGAACCGGACGATCGCCCGACCTGATCGTCAGCGTCGGCTGTCCGGTCAGCTTCGTGATGGCCTCCTCGAAGAACCGCGTGTCGCCGAGCGTGGCAGACATCAATAGAAACCTCGCCTTCGGCAGCGTCAGCAGCGGGGTCTGCCAGGCGACACCGCGGTCGCGATCGGCGTAGTAGTGAAACTCGTCCATCACGACGTCGTTGACGTCGGCGTCCGCGCCCTCGCGGAGTGCGATATTCGCGAGCACCTCCGCGGTGCAACACAGAATCGGAGCGTCGCGATTGACGCTGGCGTCGCCAGTCGAGAGCCCGACAAGGTCTGGCCCGAACTCGCGGCACAGGTTCATCCACTTCTCGTTGACCAGCGCCTTGATGGGACAGGTGTAGACCGCCCGCCTTCCTCGCGCGAGCGCGGCGAACAGCATCGCCGACGCCACGAGAGACTTGCCTGACCCGGTTGGTGTGTTGAGAATGACGTTCTTTCCCTCGAGCAATTCGAGGATCGCCTCTTCCTGCGCGGAATAGAGCGTCAGGTTCCTGCTGGTGACGTACTTCAGGAACCGATCGAGCAGGAGATCGCTGGTGGGGTCCCACTGCGCGTCGTGCAACAGATCAACGAGGGAAAGCGACACACCCTCAGTTCTACCGCAAATGCGCGGCCTTACCTACTTGGGCGGAACGAAGGTG
>JBEBGB010000537.1:0-3810 GCA_040081675.1 Vicinamibacterales bacterium | reverse complement strand
GTGGCTCGCAGGTCGGTCTTCTGGAAGCTCGGCCCCCGGGCTCCGTTGCGACCACCCTTGTTGTCCACGCAAATCGAGTTGAGCCCGACGCCACAGTAGTTGCCCGCCGGAATCATGTCGAACAGCCGGCCGTTGCGGTCCGCGTCGACATTCGAGTTGAAGAGCGTCATCGGCAGGCCGCTCATCCAGCGATAGATGCCGCTCAGGATGAGCCCGCCGGTTTTCGGGACCTCAACGCGCCCGCTCAGCACGAAGTTCTGCTTCCGGTCGTTGTCGAGCGGGCCGAAGTTGACGTCGTCGAGGTGCGCGTCGCCGAGCACCTGGTAGTTGTTGATGTACAGCTGGTTCGGCTCGCTGTTTCCCCGGGCGTAGCCGGTCGAGTACGACACGCGCGCCGCCCAGCGGTTGGAGAAGCGCTTCTCGACCGACAGGTTCAACCCATCGAACTCCGACGTGCCGGTGTTCTGCCGGGTGATCACGGGGTTCACGAAGGGGGAGATCGCCAACTTCGCCGCCAGGCCGTACAGGTCGGTGTAGGTGATCGGGCCGGTGCGGGTGGTGTTGGCTCGCGTCGCGGGATTGACGTCGAACTCCACGAGCTGGTCGCGGTTCCAGCTGTGCACGTAGTCGACGGTGAGGGCCATCTGCGCTACCAGCTGACGCTCGTAGCCAGCGGTCACCTGGTGCAGGTTCGGCACGACCCGATCCGGATTGTCGACGTACACGGTACCCGTGCTGCGGGCAATCGTTCCGGGTGGGACGAGCGCATTGATGGCGGCGCGATCGACGATCGGCCCATCGGCTCCGTACTTCAGGAGGAGTGGGTCGGTCGGCAATTGCCCGCGGCCCGGACCCGGGTCGGCCGACGACGTTGGGAAGGCCGCTGTGAACGACGAGCTGTAGATGCTTTGGTTGGTGAACGGCGCGGTCGTGATGAGATTGACCTTGTCGAAGAAACGGCCGTAGCCGGCGCGAACGACCGAGTTCGCACTGCCGCCGGGTTTCCAGCTGAGGCCGAGTCTCGGCGCGATGTTGTTCTTGTCGATCGTATAGTCGCCCGCCTTCGAGAAGAACGGATTCATCCCGAGCGTCGGCTTGATCGGCGTGTTCTCGATGTCCCAGCGAACACCCAGGTTCAGCGTGACATTGCCACGCGTCCACTTGTCTTGCACAAAGGCCACGAAGGTGGCCGTCGGCAGCAGCGTGTCGCTCGCCGACGGTACCCGGATGAACAGCCGTTCAGGATACGTGGACGGGTCGGAGGCATTGAACGGCAGATCGGTCCGGAATGCGAACCGCCCATTCATGTCGGTCTGATCAGGCAGCTGGATCTGCAGGTAGGTCAACGAGACGCCCGTCTTGAAGTCGTTGTTCCCCCCGAGCCTGTTCGGGATGAACTGCGAGTACGTGTTGGAAATCTCGTACGAGTCGTTGATGCGGAAGAGCGCTCCGTTACGCACCTTGTCCGTGAAGGTCAGCATTTGGAACGTGGGTGGCAGATCGGCCAGCGCCACCGCATTGGCGCCCTGGACGTCCTTGTTGGTGAACCCGTTCTTCTCGTAGGTGTAGCCCGCGCGGAGGGTGTTGAACTTGGTGTTGCCGAGTACTGTGTTGTACGACGCGTTGCCCGACCGGTCGACGTCGAATTCCTGCTGCCGGGCTGCATACGTGAAGCGGGGGTTGATGATGTCGTAGGTCGGCGAGTCTTCTTCGAGGTACCGCACGTTCCAGGTCTGGTTCGGGGTGATCTGGCCGTCGACGCGAATCAGGTTGTTCCACAGCTCCATCGTCTGCGTGGCGCCATAGTTCAGCTCGGGACGCGCGGCAAAGGTGTTACTGCGCCCTTCCTGGTAGATGATGCGGTCGAGGCTGTAGAAGAAGTGCATCCGGTCTTTGAGGATGGGGCCACCGAGCGTGCCGCCCCAGTCGGTCTGCGCCGAAGACGGCTTGTTCAGGTTCGCTTGTTGGACGAAGAAGTCCTTCGACGTGACCTTGTCGTTCGTGTAGCTGTAGAACAGCGACCCGCGAATGAGGTTCCCGCCCTGCTTCGTGATGGCGTTGATGATGGCGCCGGCGCTGCGGCCGAACTCGGCGTCGTACTGGTTGGTCAGGACCTGGAACTCCTGCACCGACTCGAGGGCCGGCCGCACCTGGCTGCCGCACGAACTCCCCAGGTAGTCGTCGTTGTTGCCAACGCCGTCCACCGTAAAGTTGCCGCTGCGGTTGCTGCCGCCACCCACAATGATCGAGTCGCATGCAAACGAAGCCGACGACTGGCTGACCTGCACGCCCGGCGTCAAGCCGACGGCCATCGTCCAGTTGCGGTTCGAAATGGGTAGGGCGGCCAGCTCTTCCTGGTCGATGTTCGCGCCGACCTGCGTCGTTTGTGTGTCGACGAGCGGCGCCTGGCCGGTCACGGTCAGGGTTTCCTCGAGTCCACCGACCTTGAGCGTGATGTCGACCGCAGCGACGTTGCCGACGGCCAACTGGACGGAGCGCTCGAACTTGGTGAAGCCACTCAGCTCTGCCGCCACCTTGTACGGACCTGGCAGAACGCCCGTCACGTAGTACGTGCCGTCCGCGCTGCTGACGACCTGTCGGAACATGCCGCTCTGTTCGTGCGTGACGAGGATGGTGACGCCGGGAAGAGACAAGCCGGATTCGTCCACGACCTTGCCCTGCATCCCGGACGATGCCTGTTGTGCGAGAAGTGGTGACGCAGCGACGGCGGTCAATGCGACCGCCACGACCAGAATCCTTCTGAGCATGCTGGACCTCCTTGAGCGATAAAGCTCGAGGTAGCACGGCCCCGCCGCTTCTTGACGGGAGGCGCCACCCGAGCGGGCGCGACCAAACCGGTCACTCTACGACGATGAAAGGAAGCCAGAACCGACGTGTGTATGAATGCAGCGGGTCAGAGGCACCCGATGCGCGCGGACGATAACATGGGTCGTCACAAATAGCCAGCGCTGTCATTGCGGATGTCATCGCGGAATGCCAAGTTCTTTTGGCTATCTCCGAGATGTTGAATTAATTGGAGCGATGAGCTGCCTACTACCGTCGTTTCGTGCTCGAACGCGTCGTCTTACGCGGCTTCGAGGGCGAAACGCCCGCGTCCTGGCGCGCCGCGGCCTCCGCACGCCACTGTCGCAGACGTTCGTCAAGTGCGGCGATCGATGCCGCGTCATAAAACCGTCCGCCGCTGCCACCCCTGGCCGACGCTTTCAGTCGACGTAGCACCTCGGTCATGCTCACAAGGTCGATAGCGCCGCGACTTGCCAGACCCTCATACCCCCCGAAGAGATCGCCCCAGGCATGCGTGTAGTCGGGCGCGAGTTCCACAGCGCGGCGGCAGCAGTCGATGGCCTGCGCGTAGTCGCCGGAGATCAGATACATGTTGCCCAGGCCATTCCACGCGTCCGCACGCGTGGTCACGTCGAGCCGTTGGTCATCGTCCAGCAGACCTCGAAAGGTCTTGAAGCCGTTCGCGACGCTCCGTGCGTAGAGGGCAGAGCCAACGTCCGACGTCTGTGCGAGATCCTTGAACAGAAATCCCAGACGCACCTGGATCGAGGGATCTCCGGGGCGAAGGTCGAGCATCGCCATCAACAGCGCGAACACATCGCGGAGCACGACCTCGGCGTTCTCCAAGTCGCCCGAACCGATCGATGCGAGCGCGTCTTCCTGCAGCCGGTCGGTCTGCCTGAGCAGCAAGTCGGTCAGGCGGCTGACGCGAAGGTCCGTAGACGGTGCACGGGCCGGTGCAGCAGGAACGACCCGCTCGAGCGCTTCCATGAACCGCGTTCGGAA
>JBEBGB010000080.1:0-13983 GCA_040081675.1 Vicinamibacterales bacterium | reverse complement strand
GATACGACACCTGCCATGCCGAATGCGATCGTTACCGACGGCTGTGAGTGTCCGCTCGTCGTCCACCAGGCGAGAAAGCTCAGTGAATCGGTTCGGAAGGGCTGTCGAAACTGGAGTGTGACAACACTCTTCAGAAATGCTGCGGGATCCCACACGAGAAACGGGACGGTTACCGCCGCCGCCACTGCCGCGGCGACTCCGAACAGGCGAATCAACGCACGGCGATCGACACGCGGCTGCGCCAGCAACAATGCCGCTGGAAGCGCCAGCACGAGGTACTGCTTCAAGGCGATGAATGCCCCAAACAGCCACGGGACCATGCGCTGGTTGCGGCAGGCTGCATAGACGACCGCCGCAAGACCGAGCACGACAATTGGCTCAGTCCAAGACTGCTCGAGCATGTAGAACTCTCGAGGGGTCGTCAGGTAGAGCACCGCGGCCAGCGCGCCGAACCCGTTCGGCCTCGAGCATGCCATCAGGACCGCCGCGAGCTCCATCGCAATCAGTGCCGTGTATCGATGGTCACCGCTCAGGAGCGTCCCCGGCAGTACCGCTAACAGACTCAACGGAAAGTAGGGATAACCGAACTGTACCCGACCGTTGATCGTGGTGCCCGGTGCGTAGAATCGGTCGTCAGAGTAGATGTTGGGAAACGTGATCGAATACGGGTTGATGCCGTGCCGCAAGGCGTCGACGGATTGCCGCTGGAACACATCGACGTCGATGAAAATTCCCTGCACATGCCAGATCACCCAGACACCGACGGCGAAATGAATCGCGACCAATGCGCCAAGCGCGAGTCCACTTCTGCGTGATGGGCCACTGACAATCACGGCACCAACCAAGGCGAGAGCGGCAATACCTGCCGTGAAGACCGCGGTGAACTGCGCGTCCATCCGAAGGTTTATTCCGGGCGCGGATATGTACAGTTGGCCGACCTGCAGCACCAGGCCTACGGCGCACAGCGGTGGGAGAATCTTCGTGTCCAGCGAGCGGAAGGAATGAGAGCGGCGGGTGACCACTCCGGCAGTCACCAGAAGCAGCGCGGCTGCCATGAAGATCAGCGCACGCGGTGAGAGGACCCCGTCTGCGACCTGCAAGGCCGCTCCGAGGACCACCGCCGCGACTGCGGAGACCGGCGCCATCCAATGGGCATCGTCTTGGTTCTGAGGAGTGCTCGCCGGTCTCGCCAATACGGACAAAGCATACACAGCGTGGCGGTTCGCGCGCGCAGGAATCAGACACTTGTGTCAGCCACCCAGACTACAGCTACAGTAATGTCTCGGGCGTGGGCTCGTTTCGACGAGCGACACGCGGAGAAATCTGACAAATCACGAAGAAGACCAACCACGCCGCCAGACGCGTCGTCACGGGCCGGTGGCGTGGGGCTTGCTGAAGCGATTGGGTACTCTGTTCCGCCACTGTGCAGGCACCGGGGGCCAGCCGCCCAGAACGCGTCGACGGCGCAGGCCGGGAGCTTGCGCTCGACGAGCAACGCCGCGAGGTTGCATCGGCAGCCAGGCTGTGGCGCTCGAGGGTTCCAGAATGCAGATCGACAACTACGACACCGGCGGCTTCTACGACGAGATGTTCGACCAGACGGGACACCCGCGTCCCGAGGCGAGACTCTTGCTCGAGACGATTGGTTCCCTTGGTGACGGGCAGCTCCAACGGTGCCAGCAGGCTGCGGAACGGATCCTTGTACAGCTCGGCATCACCTTCAACGTGTACGGAGACTCGGCGGGCACCGAGCGTCCGTTCCCCTTCGACCTCGTCCCTCGTATCGTCAGATCCGAGGAATGGGACTGGCTCGAACGCGGATTGAAGCAGCGTATCCACGCGCTCAATCAGTTCATCGACGACATCTATCACAACCAGCGGATCATCAAGGACGGGATCATTCCCGAGGAGGTTGTGCGCACCGCGGCAAGCTTCCGACCGCAGTGTGTGGGCATCAACCCACCGAAGGGCGTCTGGTGCCACATCACCGGCACCGACCTCGTACGGGGCGGGGATGGCCAAATCTATGTGCTGGAGGACAACCTGCGCGTTCCTTCAGGCGCATCCTACATGCTCGAGAATCGCGACCTCATGAAGCGCACGTTTCCGCAGGTGTTCGCCGGCCTGCAGGTACGGCCGGTGATCGAGTACCCGAGCATGCTGCTGCAGACGCTCGAGTCCATTGCCCCCTCAGACATCACGACGAAGCCCGTCGTCGTGCTGCTCACACCGGGCATGTACAACTCCGCCTACTTCGAGCACAGCTACCTCGCGCAGAAGATGGGCATTCCGCTCGTCGAGGGTCGCGACCTGTGCGTCGAAGACGACACGGTGTGGATGCGCACGACCAAGGGGTTGCGGCGCGTCCATGTCATCTATCGCCGCATCGACGACGACTTTCTCGATCCGGAAGCCTTCCGTGCCGACTCGATGCTTGGCGTGGCAGGGCTGGTGCGCGCATACCGCGCGGGCCGCGTTGCCCTTGCTAACGCGCCCGGAAACGGTGTCGCCGACGACAAGGTCATGTACGCCTACGTGCCAGAGATGATTCGCTACTACGAAGGCGAGGATCCGATCCTGCCGAACGTGCCGACATTCCTCTGCTGGCGCGACATCGATCGACAGCACGTGCTGCAGAATCTGGACAAGCTCGTCGTAAAAGCCGCGAATGAAGCGGGCGGCTACGGCATGCTCATCGGCCCGCATGCGTCGGTGGCCGAGCGACAGGCGTTTGCGGCCAAGATCGAAGCCAACCCTCGCAACTACATCGCACAGCCGACACTTGCGCTCTCGCGGCTGCCGACGCTGTCTGACGATCGACTCGAAGGGCGTCACGTCGATCTGCGGCCGTACATCCTCTACGGCGCCGACGGTATCCGCGTGGTCCCCGGAGGCTTGACGCGCGTGGCGCTGCGCAAGGGGTCGCTCGTGGTGAACTCGTCCCAGGGAGGCGGCAGCAAGGACACCTGGGTCCTGTCCTCGTCGCCCACCGGAGGTGCGGCATGAGGTCGGAAACCCTTCCGCTGCTCAGTCGCGTCGCCGACTCCGTGTACTGGATCGGTCGATATATCGAGCGTGCCGAGAACGTCGCGCGCTTCATCGGCGTGAATCTGAATTTGCAGATCGATTTGCCGCTGGCACCCGCGCATCAGTGGCAGCCGCTCATCGATACGAGCGGCGACACCGAAGTGTTTCGCGAGAAGTACGGCGTCGCGACACAGGCGCGTGTCATCGCGTACCTGGCGTACGACTCGGATAATCCCAATTCGATCGCATCGTGCCTCCGTTTCGCGCGCGAGAACGCACGTTCGGTGCGCGAGACGATTTCGTCCGAGATGTGGACGCAGGTCAACAGCATGTACCTGCAGCTCCAGAGTCAGCGCTCGCTGCCTGAACCAGAACGCATGCTCGACGCGTTCCGCGACATTCGCATGGGATGTCATCTCTTTCAGGGCGTGACCGACGCGACGATGTCACACAACGAGGCGTACCATTTCCTGCGCCTGGGCCGGAAGCTGGAACGCGCCGACAAGACGTCGCGCATCCTCGACGTGAAGTACTTCATGCTGCTGCCGTCGACGAGCGACGTCGGCACGCCCTACGACGACATCCACTGGACCGCCGTGCTCAAGTCGGTCAGCGGATTCGAGATGTACCGCAAGAAGTTCGGCCACATCACGCCGTCCGATGTGGTCGATTTTCTCGTGATGGATGCCGATTTTCCGAGGGCCGTTCACTACTGCATCAGCCGGGCGAGCGAGTCGCTTCACGCGATTACGGGAACGCCGATCTCGACGTTCCGCTACACGTCAGAGCAGCTGATGGGCCAACTCCGGGCGGAGCTGGATTACACGAGCGTCCAGAGCGTGATTCGACGCGGACTGCACGAGTACCTCGACGGCCTGCAGGCCAAGATGAACGACATCGACCAGAGCCTTCGCGAAGATTTCGCGGTGACGGTTCCGCAGATCACGACCCAGACCTCGAGTCAGGCCGCCAGTCAGTCTCAGAGTCAATCCTCCAAGCAGTCCAGCGTCTGACCATGGGTATTCGCGTCGCCTTGCATCATAAGACGGTCTATCGATACGACCGTCTCGTTACGCTCTCGCCACAGTCGGTGCGTCTGCGCCCCGCGCCGCACAGCCGGACGCCGGTGACGGCGTACTCGCTGAAGATCGAGCCGGCCGCGCACTTCATCAACTGGCAGCAGGATCCGCAGGGTAATTTCCTTGCGCGCCTCGCGTTCCCGTCGCCGACGACGGTCTTCTCGCTCGAAGTCGACCTGGTGGCCGAGATGACGGTCATCAACCCGTTCGACTTCTTCCTCGAGCCAGAGGCTGAAACATGTCCGTTCGCTTACGAGCCGAGGCAGCGCGACGAACTCCTTCCGTTTCTCGTTGCAGAGACGCCGGGGCCGCGTCTCCAGGCCTGGCTGGCGTCGGTCGATCGCACGGCCACCAGGACGATCGATTTCCTCGTTGGGCTGAACCAGCGCCTGCAGCGCGAGATTCGATACGTAACGCGCATGGAGCCCGGCGTGCAGACGTGCGAGGAGACGCTCGAGGTCGCCAGCGGCTCATGCCGCGATTCCGCCTGGCTGCTCGTCGAGATTTTCCGAAACCTGGGGCTCGCCGCGCGTTTCGTCTCCGGGTATCTCATTCAGCTCAAACCGGACGAAAAGCCGCTCGAAGGGCCGGAAGGACCCGGGAACGACTTCACGGACCTCCACGCCTGGGCAGAGGTGTATCTGCCTGGTGCGGGCTGGGTGGGTCTCGACCCGACCTCCGGACTCTTCGCAGGCGAAGGGCACATTCCGCTTGCGGCCACGCCGTCGCCAGAGTCCGCGGCACCTGTCTCCGGTCTCGTGAGCCCAAGTCAGGTGGAGTTCGAACACGAGATGCAGGTGACGCGGATTCACGAAGACCCGCGCGTCACCAAACCGTACAGCGATGAGCAGTGGGAGGCCGTGCTCGAACTCGGCGATCGCATCGACGCCGAGTTTCTCGCAGGCGATGTGCGGCTGACCATGGGCGGCGAGCCGACGTTCGTCTCGATTGACGACATGGACGGCGAGGAGTGGAACACGGCCGCCATGGGGCCGACGAAACAGCACCTCGCCGGCACTCTTGTGCGCCGGCTGCGTGAGGCACATGCGCCGGGCGGACTCCTGCACTTCGGTCAAGGCAAGTGGTATCCCGGTGAGTCGCTACCGCGCTGGGCGTTCACGTGCTACTGGCGAAGTGACGGTGCACCGCTCTGGCACGACCCGAGCCTGCTTGGCGACCCGGCGGTGCCCGGTCGCGCGGCCGAGTCTGACGCCGAGCGGTTTGCAGGCGCGTTGGCCGAACGCCTCGGCGTTGGCAAGACGTACGTGATTGCCGCCTACGAGGATCCGCTCGCCTACATTCACACCGAACACCAGTTGCCCGTGAACGTCGACCCGGTCAACAACACGCTCGACGATGTCGAAGAGCGCGAGCGGATTCGACGCGTCTTCAGTCGCGGTCTCGGGCGTCCCTCTGGCTTCGTGCTGCCGCTGGCACGAGCAGCCGGGAAAGATGGACAGAGCTGGCAGTCAGGCCTGTGGATGCTCCGCTCGCAGCATCTCTTCCTGGTGCCCGGGGACTCACCAGTCGGGTTTCGTCTGCCCTTGGACTCGCTTCTCGCCGAGTCGCCCGAGACGATGCAACAGGTGTTCGTCGTCGATCCCATGAGTCCGTGGGGGGCGCTTGCGAGGCCGGTTCGCCGCGTCGTGTCACGATCGCCGCGCACCGTCGAAGCTGGCGCACAGACGAGCATCCCATCTGACCACGCGGAGAATGCGGCCCCACGACAGCAGCAGAACGAGCAATCGCTGGCCTCGTCTGACCACGGCCCTGTGGTTCGCACCGCGCTCACTGTCGAAGCTCGCGGCGGCGCGCTGTGGGTGTTCCTGCCGCCTCTGGAGTCAGGTGACGACTACGTCGACCTGCTGGCTGCGGTCGAAGACACCGCGGCGTCGCTCGCGCAGCCGATCCTCATCGAAGGGTATCCGCCGCCATTCGATCCCCGCTTGCAGCACGTGAAGGTCACGCCGGACCCTGGCGTCATCGAGGTGAACCTGCAGCCCGCGCGCAGCTGGCGCGATCTGGTCGCCAACACGACCACGCTGTATGCGCACGCAAAGGCGTCTCGGCTCGGAACCGAGAAGTTCATGCTCGACGGCCGGCACACCGGCACTGGCGGAGGCAATCACATCGTCCTTGGCGGTCCCACGCCGGCGGACAGCCCGTTCCTCAGACGTCCTGATCTGCTCAAGAGTTTTGTTGCGTACTGGCTCAATCATCCGTCGTTGTCGTATCTGTTCTCGGGCGTGTTCATTGGACCGACAAGCCAGGCACCGCGCGTGGACGAGACGCGAGCGGATGCGGTGTACGAACTCGAGATTGCGATGCAGCTGCTCGACGATGCCGGGACGACGTGTCCGCCGTGGCTGGTCGACCGCATCTTCCGCAATCTGCTGGTCGACGTCACCGGTAACACCCACCGCGCCGAGTTCTGCATCGACAAGCTCTATTCGCCCGACAGCGCGACGGGTCGGCTCGGCCTGGTCGAAATGCGCGGCTTCGAGATGCCGCCCCACGCTCGCATGAGCCTCGCGCAACAGGTGCTGGTTCGCGCGCTGCTGGCCTGGTTCTGGCGCGTGCCGTACACCGGGGCGCCGGTCCGATGGGGCACCAGGCTTCACGACAGGTTCCTGCTGCCGTACTACGTCGAACACGATTTGCGTCACGTGCTGCGCGATTTGCAGGAAGCTGGCTACGCCGTGCAAACCGATTGGTTCGCACCCTTCGTCGAGTTCAGGTTCCCGGTGTATGGGCGCGTGTCGTACGAAGGGATCGACCTGGAACTGCGGCAGGCGATCGAACCGTGGTACGTGCTGGGCGAAGAGCCGGGGGCGGGGGGCACGGCGCGTTACGTCGACTCGTCGATCGAGCGACTGCAGGTCCACATGACGGGACTGCTTCCCGAGCGGTATGAAGTGGCGTGCAACGGACTCCGTCTTCCACTGCAGCCAACGGCTACGCAAGGGGAATATGTCTGCGGTGTGCGCTACCGCGCGTGGCAGCCACCGCGGTGTCTGCACCCAACCATTCCGGTGCATGCGCCTCTGGTGTTCGACCTGGTCGATGCCCGTGCACGTCGCTCCATCGGCGGTTGTACCTATCATGTGGCCCATCCCGGTGGCAGGACCTACGAGACGTTTCCTGTAAACTCGAACGAAGCCGAGGCTCGCAGGCGCGCTCGGTTCTTCGCCATGGGGCACACACCCGGATCGCCGTTGACGCCGACACCAACCGAGAATCCAGATTTTCCGTCCACGCTCGATCTTCGGCGCGAAGCCCCAGCGGGCCGCGGACGCACGGCCTCCTGACGTGAGCAACGCCCGACTCCCGTCCCGGGCCACTCGCGAACGTGAGTGGGTGTACCGGTCGCCGCAGGATGGACAGTGGGACGAACTGCTCGACGGCTCCAATCACTTTCGCCCGCACTGGATGCGGCTCGCCGCCGGACTCCGCCGCATGGGTTATGCGGAGTTCGACAAGCGTGAGGAGGCGGGCCAGCGTCTCATTCAGAGCAACGGCATCACCTACAACGTCTACGGTGATCCGCAAGGCAAGGAACGACCCTGGCTGATGGATCTGCTCCCGTTCGCGATTGGCGCGAGCGAGTGGGAACAAGTCGAACGTGCGGTGACGCAGCGTGTCACGCTGCTGAACGCCGTCCTCGGCGATCTCTACGGGCCGCGGCGTCTGCTGTACGACGGCCTGCTGCCGCCGGAGCTGGTGTTCGCCAATCCCTCGTTCCTGCGGCCGTGCTGCGGGATCGTGCCGCGCAACGGCGTCTACCTCCAGAACTACGCCGTCGACCTCGCGCGTGCCCCGAACGGTTCGTGGTGGGTCATCGCAGACCGCGCTCAAGCGCCGTCGGGTCTCGGCTACGCCCTCGAGAATCGACTCGTGAGCGCACGCACCCTGCCGACACTGCTCGACAGGTGCCGCGCGCGCTCGCTCACGCGTTTCTTCGATGACACCTTCGAAGCACTGCTGAGGCTTGCGCCCGAAGGCGTTGCGGAACCTCGGGTCGTCGTGCTCACCTCTGGGCCGCACAACGAGACGTACTTCGAACACTCGTTCCTGTCGAAGCACTGGGGCGTGCCGCTGGTTGGTGGCGACGACCTGACGGTTCGCGAGAACCAGGTGTATCTCAAGACACTCGCCGGGCTCAATCCCGTCCATGTGATCGTTCGTCGCATGGACGACGACTTCTGCGATCCACTCGAGTTGCGTGGAGATTCGCTGCTCGGGGTGCCGGGGCTGGTGCAAGCCGCGAGAGCCGGTACGGTGTTCATCGCGAACAGCCTGGGCAGTGGACTCGTGGAAACGCCGTCGCTCATGGCGTTTCTCCCCATTCTGTCCAGACATCTCCTGGGCGAAGCACTGCGGATGCCTTCGGTCGCGACGTGGTGGTGCGGGCAGGACACACCGCGACATCATGTCCTGAGCGATCTCGAACACCTCGTGATCAAGCCCACGTTTCCGCGCTTTGGCCGAAGCGCGGAGTTTCCCGCCCGCATGTCGGCGGATGAGCGCAAGGCCCTGGTCGCGCGCATCGAGGCGCACCCGGAGCAATACGTTGCGCAGGAGCAGGTCGACCTCTCGACAACGCCAGTGCACACGCATCGTGGAATCGAAGCGCGACACATGGTGCTTCGCGTGCCGGCCGCATGGGATGGGACCGGCTATGCCGTCTTGCCGGGAGGATTGGCACGCGTCTCCACGGGTGCGAAGTCGCTCGTCGTGTCCATGCAATTGGGCGGAGGTGCCAAGGACACGTGGGTCGTGGGCCAACTGAGCGAGCCGGCGAGCGAGCCGCGTCCTGCGCCGCGGTCATCGCACGTTGAGGGCGCGTCAACCGAGCTCTCGAGTCGAGTCGCGGACAACTTGTTCTGGCTTGGTCGCTACGCCGAGCGGCTCGAATCGACCGCGCGACTGATTCGCGTCTTGCTGCCGGGCCTGTCCGGAGAAGCCGCTCAGGGACGGGGCGCGGCTGTCGACACAATTCTGCATTTTCTCGACGGGCTCCAGCTCCTGCCGAAAGAATTTCAGGACTCGCCCATCGCGCGTCAGTGGTGGCGGCTGCAGGGCCTCCTCGGACAGATGGTGTTCGACGCCGATCACGTCTCGGGCATTGGCTGGAACCTGCGCCAGATTCGACGTCTTGCCTGGGAAGTGAAAGAGCGCCTGTCTCTTGATACGTGGCGTGTGCTGCAACAACTCGAACGCGGCTTCTCGAGTGCTCCGCCCATGAATCCAGACCGGCGCTTCGTCGCCGCCGGCAATCAGCTGGACGATGTCGTGATCATGCTGGCGGCATTTTCTGGACTCCTGTCCGAGAACCCCACGCGCGGTCACGGATGGCGCTTCCTCGATATCGGCCGTCGTGTCGAGCGTGCACTGCAGATGATCGAGTTGCTGCGCGTCGGCGTGGCGACTGCTCCGTATCCAGACGATGCCTACCTGGACGTGCTGGTGCAGGTGGCCGACAGTGCCACGACCTATCGCTCGCGCTATCTCACCGCCATTCGCACGCGGTTCGTGCTCGAACTGCTGTTGACCGACGAAGCGTATCCGCGGTCGGTCGCCTATCAGATGGGAGCCCTGCTCGATCGCGTCGACGGCCTGCCGCAGCCAGCGGCCCTGGGCTCGCCAATCACGGAACACGCGCTGGCGTCCAGACTTCGGGCGCTGGTCCACGATGCACGGATCGACGAGTTGAAGCGCCGCGACACCCGAGGCAAGCGTCTGACGCTGGAGGCGTATCTCCAGACCCTTCGCAACGGTGTGATTGACCTGTCCGAGGGAATCTCCGCACGCTATCTCAGTCATTCAACGGCCTCACGGCTCACGCCGTCGATCTGACCGGTATCCCCATGCTTTACAGTGTGACGCACGCAACCCGGTATCGATACGACGCACCTGTCTCACAGTGCCAGAGTGAGGTGCGTCTCACACCCAGGTCGCTGCCGTGGCAGACCGTGGCCGATTCGACCATCGAGACCACGCCGGCTCCCGCCTGGTTCGATTCGCGGCAGGACTACTTCGGGAACGACGTCAGCAGTTTCTGGATTCACGAGCGTCACGATCGATTCTCGACCGTGGCCACGAGCCGGGTCCGCATCGACCCGCGCCCTGTTGTTTCCATGAACGGCATTGCGTGGGAAGAGGCGCGACAGGTGTTGACGAAACACGCCGTGCCGGTTGCGCTCGAGGCGTTCGAGTTCGTGTTCGATTCGCCGTTTGTGGCGTCGGGTCCGGAACTGATGGCCTACGCGCGCCCGAGCTTCGACGCTGGTCGTCCACTCGTCGCCGCAGCCGCAGACCTGTCGCACCGGATCCACGCCGAGTTCACCTACAAGCCCGAGTCGACGTCCATCCACACGCCTCTTCTGGACACGTTGCGCGTGAAGCGCGGTGTGTGCCAGGACTTCTCGCACGTCATGATCGGCGCACTTCGCTCGCTTGGGCTTGCCGCGCGGTACGTCAGTGGGTATCTCAGAAGCGGGTCCGACCATCAAGGCGCCGAGGCGTCGCACGCGTGGGTTGGCGTGTTCGTCCCCGAGGTGGGCTGGGTCGACTTCGATCCCACCAACGATGTGCGGCCCGACACCGACCACGTGACCATCGCCTGGGGCCGCGATTACGGCGATGTGACGCCTATGAAAGGCATCGCACTTGGTGGTGGAAACCAGCAGGTCGACGTTGAAGTACGGGTCCAGGCGATCGCGGAGTGAGCGAGCCAGGCGATAGAGCCCCCGAGCACGTGGTCATCGCCTATCACGAACGAACAAAGCATCACTTTGGTCGCTTCGCGACGTCGCTCGGTTACCTTGACTGGTCGACACAGCCCAACCCGTTTCGACGGTACGCGGGCGCGGACCTCTGGCGCCTGCCCTTGCCCGAGACGGGGCGTGGCCTCTTCTACGACGAGCTGTATGTGAACGACGCCGTGGCGGCGGAGCCTCTGTCGGCCGAGAGCCTCTCGCTCTTCTTCCGTTACGCGCTGTCTCTCACCGCTTGGAAGTCGTTCAACGCAACGAGGTGGCCGCTGCGAGCGAATCCATCGAGTGGGAATCTGCATCCGACCGAGGGGTACGCGGTCCTGCCACCCGTCGACGGGCTTGCCGACACCGCCAGCGTCTGTCACTACGCCCCGAGAGAGCATGCGCTCGAGAGGCGAGCCGTTCTCGATACGAACATGCAGCGCGCTCTCTTCGAACAGTTGCCCCACGGCTCGTTTATCGTGGGCCTGTCGTCAGTGCATTGGCGCGAGGCATGGAAGTACGGCGAACGAGCCTTCCGGTACTGCCAGCACGATGCTGGTCACGCGCTTGCCGCGCTCCGCATTGCGGCGGCAGCGGTTGGATGGACACTGACCCTCCTGCCCGGTATGGCCAGTGACGACATCTCCCGCCTGCTGGGGCTGGACCGCAACGAAGACTTCGAAGGTGCAGAGAGGGAAGAGCCAGAGCTGCTCGCGGTGGTCACGCCAGCGCAGCCGCCGATCGCTTCGCAGAGGCTGAGTCTTGCGGCGTTCGACAGCGGCGCTGTTCGGTGGCAGGGCAGGGCTAACGCGCTGAGCGTCGAACACGGTGTCGAGTGGCCGGTGATCGACGAGGTTGCGCACGCGACGCGGCGAGTCAGCGAGGCATCGATAGCAGAAGACGGCGCGGGTTTGGCCAGCGAAGGAGAGCTCGCGAAGACGTCAGGTTCAACGGGCGGTCTCACCGCCGAGCGCGTCATTCTTGGCCGACGCAGCGCCGTGGCCATGGACGGCGTGACGTCGATCTCTCAGACGACGTTCTTCCGAATGCTCGCCAGGTTGATGCCGACACTCGATCACCGAGCGATGCCCTGGGACGCTGTCACCTGGCGACCGCGCATTCACCTTGCGCTCTTCGTCCATCGTGTTGATGGGCTCACCCCTGGCCTCTATGCGCTGCCGCGCGATCCGCACAGAGTGACAAAGGTCAAGGCAGTCATGCGACCCGAGTTTCAGTGGCAGCCCGTCAAGTCATGCCCGCTCGGACTTCCGCTGTACCTGCTTCAGGAGGGTGACTGTCGGAAGCTGGCCGCCAGAGTTTCGTGCGGTCAGGACATCGCAGCTGACGGTGCGTTCAGCCTTGGCATGATGGCGGACTTCACGGACAGCATCGCGCAATACGGTGCGGCGTTCTATCGAAACCTCTTCTGGGAAGCCGGCATGATCGGCCAGGTGCTGTATCTCGAGGCCGAGGCGGCAGGCATTCGCGCCACTGGTATCGGCTGCTATTTCGACGATCCCGTTCGCGACGTGTACGGCATCACGTCGCACGGCTGGCAGAGTTTCTATCACTTCACGGTGGGAGGGCCCGTCGAAGATGGTCGTCTCACGACACTGCCTGCGTACGGCGGGGAAGCCGGCGCATGACGACACCCGCGGCGTGCGAACCGCTCGAGTTCCGCACTACGGGTGAGCGTCCCATCTGGCTCATGACGGAGAAGTAAGATACGCTCCGCTGCTTCAAGAGCTTTCGCCGAGTTTCCCCAATAGCGACGGCGGCTCAGCCCGATCGACGCGTCACCTGGTACGAGCGAGGTCTTCTATGACAATGTCCGGACGAATCATCCTCTTCAGCGCGGTCGTGCTCGGCGGTGCAACTCTTCTTGCGCAGTCGACGGCTGCGCCCAGGTCGCAGACCCACTCGACCGCGTCCGTTTCCTCCGGGTCGGTCGGACTGGCGGCAGAACGTGTGGCGGCGATCGACCGTGGCTTGCAGCGCTACATCGACGCCGAGCGCGTGGCGGGCATCGTCGGGCTTGTTATGCGGGACGGCAACATCGAGTACGAAAAGGCGTTCGGTTGGGCAGACCGGGAGGCCGGCCGCAAGATGACGACTGATTCGGTCTTCAGAATCGCGTCACAAACGAAGGCGCTCACGAGTACCGCCATCATGCAGCTGGTCGAGGAAGGCAAGCTGGCACTCAATACGCCAGCGGGCGAACTCATCCCCTCGTTCGCCAAGACGACCGTGGCGGTCGCGAACGAGCGTGGGGCCGTGACCCAGATCCCGGCGAAGCGCTCGATCACGATTCGCGATCTATTGACGCACACGGCGGGCATCTCGTACGGCACCGAGCCCGCGGTCGCCGCGCTGTACGCCTCGAAGGGCCTCGGGCCGTCGGCCGGCTTCGGTTGGTACACCGCCGACAAGGACGAAACTGTCTGCACCACGATGGACCGGCTGGGGACGCTGCCCTTTGTGGCGCAGCCTGGTGAGGCGTGGGTGTACGGCTACAACACCGATGTCCTGGGCTGCATCGTGGAGAAAGCGTCAGGACTGCCGCTGGATGAGTACATCCGCACGCACATCACGGGTCCACTTGGGATGAAGGACACGCAATTCTTCCTGCCGTCGGGTCAGCGCGAGCGCCTGGCTGCGGTGTACGGGAGCGGCGACGGTGGCAAGTACGTGCGGGCACCCGAAGGTCCACGGGGCCAGGGTGCGTATGTGGACGGCCCGCGAAAGAATTTTGCCGGTGGTGCAGGTCTACTCTCGACGGCGCGGGACTACGCGCGGTTCCTCGAGACGATTCGCCGCGGCGGCACGCTCGACGGCGTGCGCGTGCTCGGACCCCGCACGATTCGGCTGATGTCCACCAATCAATCAGGCACGCTGCATTCCACGACGGGACTTGGTTTCGGCATGGGATTCGAAACGACTGACCGCTACGGCGCCAACGGCATGGATACCGAAGGGTCATTCGGCTGGGGCGGTGCCTACGGTTCCATGTACCGCGTGAATCCAGAGGCAAAGCTCGTCATGGTGCTGATGATTCAGATGATTCCGAATGCCACGGACCTCCGTGAGGTGTTTCCGGCTCTGGTGTATCAGGCGCTCAA
>JBEBGB010000079.1:0-14009 GCA_040081675.1 Vicinamibacterales bacterium | reverse complement strand
CGCGGTTCTCATACGGGCACGTCAACTCTGGCAGGTGCGGCTGGCTCACCACCACCCATCCGACGCCGTACTTGTCAGCGAGACGTGTGAAGTCCGCGATCGTGAAACGCTGCCACCGAGCGAGGTCTTCGGACTCGCGCATCCACCGGGCACCAAGCGCGGGCGACATGGCCGCTGGAGCGAGATCGTGGACGGCCTCGGCCAGCATGCTGCGATGCGCAAGAGCCCTGAAGCTGTGCGTGTCTGCCGTTGTGCGTCGCATGTAGAACGGGTCGAGGGCGAAGAGCGCGTCTACGGGCGTATGCTCACGCGCCCACAGGAACGCCTGCGACCACGGGTTCCCCGGCGGTCTCCACGGCCATTCGATGCGAGGGCTCGAAGGGAAGCGGGGCTGGCCGACGAGCACTGCGGCTGTGACCGCAGCGAAGAACAGCGTCCGACCAAACACAACGTTGCGGAGAAGCCGCTGCTCCAGCGCAGCGCCGGTGAACACGGCCGCCACGAAGTACACCATGTGCAGTTCGCGCATGGGCTGCAGCGGAAGACGCCGACTCGGCGAGAGTGTCAGTGCCAGTGCGAGGACGACGCCGAAGGCTCCAGACAGGAAGAAGCGTCCGCTGATACTGGCCAGTGAACCTGCGCCACGACGTCGCGCGTCCCAGGCCATCGCGGCGAGGAGCGCGAGCGGCACGACGACGCCGACCCATTCGTACCACGGCCAGTTGATCGGATATCGAATGTCGAAGTATTCGGGACTGAGCGCATCGCGCCAGTACGCCGTCTCCCATCGCGGCAGTCTCGATACCGACGATGCACAGCCCGTCATGAACGAGACGAGCAGTGCGGGCGCCAGGTACTGGAGCCTGAGCCGCTTGGCTTGCAAGGCCACGTGGGCCACTCCCCATAGGGCGACGAGCGGGTGTAATACTGCCGCCGCACCGACCATCAGGATCGACATGGCGCTGCCTTCCATGGCCAAGACTGCAGCCCAGAGCATGCACGCCATCGCCGGTGCCCGTGGATGCAGATACCACTCGATAAGGCCAAGCCGAGTGCCAGCCACCGGGAACGGAAGCAGGATGACGAGCGTGAGCAGTCCGGCCCACTCGGCGCGCCGATCGTTGAACGCATGGCGGGCGAGACGCTGGCACGCCCTGAGTGTCGCGAGCAGCGATGCGATGTACGCGAGGAACACGACGCTCTCGGTCGAGAGCCGTGACACCCGAATCAGCGCCGACACGGTTTCGTCGAACAGCGTGAACCTTGCTTCGGTCTGGAAGAACGCCGCGTCGTGCGGAAAGAGCGTCGGGTCGAGCGCCTGGGCGACAGCCGGCAGGTAGAGCGTCTGATCTTCGATGCCGAAGTAGTAGCCGTGGAGGAGTACGGCTGCGATTGTGAGGGCGCCGACGAGCAACCAGTCGCGCATACGCTCCGTCAGCATCGCGATGTATTCTGGGGAGTCTTCATGCAGTTCGTCAAACGCGGGAGATTGTGGGCGCGCGCCTCGCTCGCGATCGCACTACTCGGTGTCGTGCCGAGCCTCGCGGTCGCGCAGACTCCTGCTGGTTCCGGGCTCATTCAGGGCGTCACCTCCACAGCTCCGAATGCGACGCCACTGCCAGGCGTTACCGTCACGCTCATCGCTGAACCCGGCGATCGCGAGGTGGGCGTGGCGGTGACAGACGCCGACGGCGCGTTTCAGTTCGCAAGTGTGCCAGTTGGACGCTATCGCCTGCACGCTTCGCTTCCAGGCTTCGACGAAGTCGTGCGCAACGGCCTGGTCGTCTCGTCTGGTTCACGCTTCGACGTGACACTCGAAATTCCTTTCGCGGTGCAGCAGCGTTCCGACGCCGTCGCGGCCGCGCGAACGGACCAGACAACCGGCGACTCTCGAGAGTCTGTCGCAGGGCGCCTCATCGACGTCGCGCCGGTCAGAGGCGACGACTTTCAGGCCTTGCTCCCCCTGCTTCCTGGTGTCGTGCGTGGGCAGGATGGGCGCATCAACATGAAGGGCGGCCGTCCAACGCAGACCGGGCTCCAATTGAGTCAGGCTTACATTAGCGATCCTTCGACAGGCGACGCCGGCTTCGATCTCCCCATTGACGCGGTCGACTCCGTCGAAGTGATGCCGAATCCGTACGCGGCCGAGTACGGCAGATTCTCGGCCGGCATGGCGAGAATCGAGACCCGCAAGGGTTTCAGCACCTGGCGGACCATCGTCAACAACTTCATTCCCGTTCCCTGTCTCAAGATCTGCGACGGCGAGAGCCTGGGCATTCGCGCGTTCGACCCACGCATGCTCGTCGGCGGCCCTCTCATCAAGGACCGACTGCTGCTCTCGACCAGTGTTCAGGCGCACTGGCAGCGCATCCGAGTGCCCAGCCTTCCCGACCGACAGAACGACACGGGCGTCGCGAGCATTGCGGCATTCACGCGCCTCGATTGGCGCGTCGGCGATCACGACGTGAAGACGACGCTGGCGTTGTTTCCGCGAAACATGACAGCGGTGAACATCAACACGTTTACTCCCGCAGACGCCGCGCCGTCATTCAAACAACGAGGCTACAACCTCGAGGTCGTCGACTCGAAGCGGTTCTCATCGACCTCGTTGCTCGACTCGGCTGTCAACTTCAAGCAGTTCAATGTCCGCGTCGACGGTACGGGCACCGTGCCCTACACGATCACACCGGAGGGCACGAGCGGCACGTTCTTCAACCATCAGCAGCGTCGATCTCATACATTGCAGTGGCTGGAAACCTTCAGCACTGTGCGTCGCGCTGGCGGCGACCACTTGCTGAAGGTGGGCCTCGACGTGCTTCGTGTGGGCTTCGACGGTACGAGCCAGAGCCGTCCGGTGGAGGTGCGACGAGCCGATGGCTCGCTGAGTCAGCGCCTGGAGTACGACGGCCCGACCACCCAGCATGTCGAAACAACAGACGCAGCCGTGTTCGGTCAGGATGGTTGGCGCGTGAACGACCGCGTTCTCCTCGAGCTCGGGCTTCGCCTCGATCACAACGGCGTGATTGGCAGAAACGATGTCTCGCCGCGGGTCGGCGCTGTGCTGGGCCTGCTGCCAGACGGCCGCGGAATCGTACGCGGCGGCACCGGCCTCTTCTACGAGCGGACGCCACTGCTTGCCGGAGCTTTCCAGTCGCTCGACGTTCAGACGGTCAGACGATTTGCGCCAGACGGCAGCGAGACCTCGGCGACACGCTACGTCAACACGGTGACGAGTCCTCTTCTCACGGCGTCCGGCCGCGTGTGGAACCTCGATTACGACCATCGTGTATCGAAGACGCTCTTCTTGCGGGTCAATCACCTCGAGCGACGCGGTCGACATGAACTGGTGGTGAATCCGACGACCGCCGGCGGCGGATCGGTCCTCGAGCTCACCAGCGCCGGGCGTTCCACCTATCGCGAGACGGAAGCGACCGTTCGCTACGACGGGGAGGGAGAGCGCGAACTGACCATCTCGTACGTGCGCTCTCATTCAGAAGGGGACCTGAACGCGTTCGATACGTTCTTCGGCAACTTTCGAAATCCCATCGTTCGTTCGAACACGACCTCGATCACCAATATCGATGTCCCGAACAGACTGGTCGCCCTTGGTGTCCTGCCGTTTCGAAAGTGGATGGTGGCACCGCTCGTCGAAGTGCGAAGTGGCTTCCCGTACTCGGTGCTCGATCAGGACCAGAACTTCGTCGGCACCAGGAATCTCGGTGGTCGCTTTCCGCGGTTCGTGTCCGTCGATCTGAGCATCAATCGCGAGGTCGAGCTGAGGGGACGCCACGTGCGAATCGGCTTCAAGGCCAACCATGTCCTCAACAACTTCGTCCCGCGCGACGTGCAGGCGAATCTGGGTTCGCCCGCGTTCGGAACCTTCTACAACTCCATCGTGCCTCGCGTTGGTCTGACCTTCGAGTTCCGTCCCTGAACCGATGAACGTCCTGATCGTCACGAACGATTTTCCGCCCAAAGTTGGCGGCGTCAACTACTACGTGTCGGAGCTGGTTCGCCGCTTTCCGGCGGGGACCGCGACCGTGCTCGCATCGACCTGGCCGAACGCAGGTGAGTTCGACAAGACGTTTCCCCAGCGGGTAGTGCGATGGCCCATGCGGACGCTGCTGCCGACGCCGTCGGTGTGTGCGGAGGCTGCGCGGCTGGCACGTGAAGTGCGCGCGGACGTGGTGCTGTGCGGCGCCAGTCTGCCCCTCGCCTTCGTTGGCCAGTCTGTATTTCGTCGGTGTGGAATTCCGTATGTCGCCTGCACCCATGGCCTCGAACTCGCCGCCGCCAAAGTTGCACCAGGGCGCGCGTTCCTGCGTCGGCTGTTCAAGGACGCCTCGCTGGTCACCGCGGTGTCCGAGTGGTCGGCGGCTCGCCTTCGTCCGTTCGCTCCAGCAGACGCGCAATTCGCTCTTCTTCCCTCAGGCATCGATCAGCACCTCTTTCGTCCAGACGTCGAGACCTCTTTGATCCGTCGTCGCCACAACCTGGGCGCGGGACCCATCGTTTGTTGTGTATCGCGGATCGTCGCGCGAAAAGGCCAGGACGTGTTGATTCGCGCCATGCCGACGCTCGTCCGCGAGTGGCCGCACCTGCGCCTTCTCATCGTCGGCTCGGGCTCCTATGAACGAACCTTGAAGTCGATGGCCGTGAGCTGCCGTGTCGAGCCGCACGTGATCTTCACCGGCGAGGTTCCGTACGACGAGCTGCCAGCCTATTTTCGCGTCGGCGACGTCTTTGCGATGCCGTGTCGATCACGGTTTGCGGGATTCGAGACCGAAGCGCTTGGAGCGGTGTACCTGCAAGCGGCTGCTGTCGGCCGGCCGTGCGTGGGCGGATCAGCGGGCGGTGCACCCGAAGCGGTGCGTCACGGCGAAACGGGATTAGTGGTGGACGGCACGAACGTCTCCGCCGTCGGTGACGCAATCAGCGAACTACTGCGGCACACCGACCGTGCGACGGCCATGGGCACCGCTGGTGCGGCGTGGGTTCATCGCGACCTGACGTGGGACCATCTGGCCGACAAGCTGCAGAAGCTGCTGTCGGTGTGCGGCGCCAAGCACGAAGGACGCGGCACCAAGGGCGACGCGCTCCACCCTCATCGCGGCAACAGTTCGAATCGATAGCCCCGATCCCTGAGTGCGCTCACGATGGCCGGAACCGCTTCTGCTGTTTGCAGACGATCTCCCGCAGGGTCGTAGCCATCGCCGTCGTGCAGCAGCAGAATGGCACCCGGGCGCACGCCCTCGATAGCGCGTGTCGCGATCGCCTCCGCACCGGGCCGATCCGAATCCCACACACCAAGTGACCAGCCCACGACGCGTTGCTCGAGCGAACGCGCGATTGAGGCCACCCATGGATTGCGAAAGCCATGAGGGGCACGAAAGAACCGTGGCGCCACACCGCAGGCGTCGATGATGCGTTCGGTGCCAAGGCGGAGATCGTGGCGCGTGTACTCGGGGCCACGCCAATGCAGACGGCGATGGTGGTAGCCGTGATTGCCCAGCTGATGTCCGTCTTCGACGATTCGTCGTACGAGGTCCGGCCAGCGTTCGGCATGCTTGCCGAGGATGAAGAACGTCGCGCGCACGTCTGCGCGTTGAAGCGCGTCCAGCACTCTCGGTGTGGCGTCGGGATTCGGCCCATCGTCAAACGTGAGTGCAATCACGCGGTCCTGCGTAGGCAGCGCGCCCATGGAGGAGCCGAGTACCCACGAGTTGCGATGGAAGGTGCCGTGCGCGAGGGCCGCTGTCCCTGCCAGCGCTGCACCGGCCAGAACGATATTCATGCGACCAGAGCGCTCCCGCCCTGCAGCAGGCTGGCATACAGCGACAGCACGTGGTCGGTGACTCGAGGCCACGAGAACAAGGCCGCGCGCTCACGGCCAGACATGGCCATGCGTTGTCGCAACGACGGATTTTCGAGCACCCTGACCAACGCTGCAGCGAGCGCGTCCGTGTCTCCTACGGTTGTCATGAGCGCTTCCCGTTCGTGCTCGACCACGTCGGAGAATCCGGGGATGTTCGAACAGACGACCGGTGTGCCTGCCGCCATGGCCTCGAGCAGCGTGATGCCGAACGATGCCCTGGTGGCCGGACAGGCGTAGACCGTCGCGTGCGCGTAGTACTGTGCGCGCTCTTCCCGGAGCGC
This sequence comes from Vicinamibacterales bacterium, assembly GCA_040081675.1. GTDB lineage: Bacteria > Acidobacteriota > Vicinamibacteria > Vicinamibacterales > CAVVIG01 > CAVVIG01. The sequence continues at coordinate 7,853 of JBEBGB010000079.1, read as the reverse complement.
ACCGACAAACACGATGTTGGGATCGCCAGCTGCGCAGGCCCGGTAGTACGTCCGCAAAGGGCCATCGCCAACGACGATCAGGCGGACATCACCCACGGCGCGCCGCACTTTCTTGAACGCAAGAATGAGGCTCGCGAGACCGTTGCGCGGATCGAAGCGCCCCACGAAGAGCACGCTGGGCGTACCGTCACGCATGATCTCCGGAGCGGGCGCCAATGGCGTGAAGAGTCCGAGGTCGACGCCGTTGGGCACGATTCGCCACCGCGCGTTGAAGTATCGAGAGTAAGCGCGAACCGCCGTCGGAGAGACAGCAACGGCGGCATCAAGACGATCGATGTGACGCTGGAAGTAGCTCGGATAGAACCTGTACGCGGGAGACCCATCGAAATCGGTGTGAAAGGTCCCAACTTTGACGCCCGACCGCGCTTCCTGAATCGCGAGCATTGGCAGAGAAGGCGCCAGAGGAGAGTGCATGTGCAGGACATCGTATTCACCGCGTCGCAACGTCTCGCGAACGTCGCCGCGCAAGCCCCATCCGACGGTCAGGCGTCCGTGCGATCCGTTCGCGTAGAGGGAGATACTTCGACCAAGACGGATAATCCCTGGTTCGTCGTGTGCGCCACTCAAGTGCGACGTGATGATGTCGACGTGGTGTCCTCGCGCGCGCGCTTCCTGGGCGAAGAAGTGCACGTGCTCGCAGATCCCTCCCACGTGCGGGTAGTAGTACTCCGTGACCAGCGCGATGCGGAGAGGTCTGAGCCACGATACGCGCGGTTCAAACGGCGCGTCGTTGGCGGATCGTGAGAACCACTCCGTCATGACGAGAATTCTAGCGGTCCTGCCGCCTGCGCGAACAATTCGGCGGGCCGCCGTAGCCTTGGCGGAGGCTGGCCGGTCCAGCGAGGGCCTCGGCCCGCCATAGTTCACGTGCGAGCCCCGAAACGTGACCCGCCGAGTCAGTTTTCGGGTTTCCACGGGTCCCAGCTGCCCCTGGAGGCCATGTGGCGCACGCTATAATCGCGCCTTCGCTGTGCAAGACGTGCCCTTCTTGACCATTCTCGGCGGTGGGCCTGGGGGGCTGGCCGCAGGCTTCTACGCGCGTAAGCTCGGACGCACGTGCTGCATCCTCGAAGGCAGCGACCGCACCGGCGGTCACTGTGTCACGGAGGAGCGCGGTGGGTTTCGCTTCGATCGCGGTGCACATCGATTTCACGACAAGGATGCAGAGATCACGGCCGAGGTGCGCGCCTTGTTGGGCGACGAGCTCGCTCGCGTGTCGATCGGCAGCGCGATCTACGATCGCGGTCGATTCCTGACCTTCCCACCGCGCCCCCAGCAGCTGTTGGCTCACCTTGGGCCTGTGCGGTTTGCTGCGGCAGCGGTCGGCGCCTTGGCGGCCAGAGCGACCATGCCCCGCGTTCCGCAGCATTTCGAAGGGTTCGCGCGGCGTGCCTATGGATCGTCCATCGCACGCTTGTTCCTCTTGAACTACTCCGAGAAGCTCTGGGGCACACCGTGTGACCTACTGTCTCCACGAGTGTCAGGCGGCCGCCTGCGAGGACTCCAGCTGTCGACACTGCTGGCGAGAAACGGAACTGGTCACCAGCATCTCGACGGCGCGTTCTACTATCCCCTCGGTGGCTATGGCCGCATTGTCGAAAAGCTGGCCGAAGCCTGCGGACCAGACGCGATCCGATGTTCGTCGCGAGTCACGCGCCTCACCCACGATGGCCATCGCATCACTCACGTCGACGTCAACGGTCGGGAGCGCTTGCCAGTGCACCGCGTCGCGGCGACGCTGCCCCTGGGCCTCACCTTGAAGTTGTTGGAGCCCGCCCCTCCCGACGACATCGTGTCGCTCGCCGAGTCTCTGCGTTTCCGGCACGTGGTGCTGGCCGCGTGGTTCCTGTCTCGTCCTCGCGTGACCGACCACGCCACGGTGTACTTCCCAGATGCAGCCGTTCCATTTACGCGCGTCTATGAACCCCTTCACCGCAGCGCAGCAATGTCACCGCCGGGCCACACCTCACTCGTCGCCGAGATCCCGTGCGACAGCGCGGATGCAGTCTGGACCGCCGACGATGCGTCTGTGATGAGGATGGCGCAACCGACGCTCGAAGCCTTGGGTTGGGTGACGCCAGACACTGTTGTTGGTACCAGCGTCGTGCGCCTGTCACATGCCTACCCCGTGCTGACACTGGACGCCGAGAGAGCGGCCGCCGAGATCGTTCGCTACCTGGGTCGCTTCGAGAATCTGCACCTGCTCGGTCGCAATGGCCTGTTCCACTACGGCTGGCTGCACACGGTGATGCGCATGGCCAAGACTCTGGTACACGAACTCGCGTGATGCCCGACCAACTCACTCCGACCAACGTTGCGACGGGCTGGCATCTGGAGCACACGTATGCGTCGCTCCCGCAACTGTTTCACGCCGACGTGGCGCCCACAGCTGTACACGCACCGGACGTAGTCGTGCTGAACTTGCCGCTGGCGGAGTCGCTCGGATTGGACGCCGAGGCGCTCGGCGACGATCGCGGTGCTGCCTACTTCTCTGGAAACCAGTTGCCTCCTGGGTCGCGCCCTCTGGCGCAGGCGTACGCCGGTCACCAGTTTGGTCACTTTACGACGCTTGGCGACGGACGCGCGATTCTGCTCGGCGAGCAAATCACGCCAGGTGGACTCCGGTTTGATGTGCAACTCAAAGGCGCGGGACCAACGCCCTATTCGCGTCGTGGCGATGGCCGTGCAGCGCTTGGCCCCATGCTTCGCGAGCACATCATCAGCGAGGCGATGCACGCGCTCGGCATTCCCACGTCGCGCAGCCTTGCGGTCGTGGCCACGGGCGAACCCGTGCACCGCGAGCGCATCCTGCGGGGCGCGGTGCTCACCCGCGTCGCCGCCAGCCACATCCGCGTCGGCACGTTCGAGTGGGCGGCTGCCCATCGCGATCGCGCCGCGCTGGCTGCACTTGCCGACTACACGCGACGTCGCCATTTCCCTCACTTAGCCGAATCCACGCAGTCTCACCGGGCTCTGCTCGACGCGATCGTCGAGGCCCAGGCGTCCTTGATCGCCCGCTGGCAGCTCGTGGGCTTCGTCCACGGCGTGATGAATACCGACAACATGGCGGTGTCGGGCGAGACCATCGACTACGGTCCGTGCGCATTCCTTGACATCTACGATCCGGACACCGCGTTCAGCTCGATAGACCATCATGGCCGCTACGCTTTCGGCAACCAGCCCGCGATTGCGCAGTGGAACCTCACACGCCTGGCTGAAGCCATGCTTCCGCTTCTCGACCAGAATCAGGACGCCGCAATCGAGCTGGCAACCGCGTCGCTCGGCCAGTTCGAGCGTCACTTCGTGGGCTACTGGCTAGCCGGCATGCGGGCCAAGCTTGGCTTGTTCACCACAGAGCCCGACGATGAGGCGTTGGTAAACGCGTTGCTGCAGTGGATGCTCAGTGCGCGCGCGGATTTTACGAATACGTTCCGAACGCTCTGCGCAACTGACCTCACCAACGACCGCGATGGCGCGGAGCCCGCTTTCAGCGCGTGGCGCGAACAGTGGAAGGCCCGGCTGGCACGTCAGCCGAATTCCGCAGAGCAGGTGAGTGCGCTGATGCGCCGAAGCAATCCGGCGTTCATTCCACGCAATCACAAGGTTGAAGAAGCCTTGACTGCCGCCACTGAGAAAGGCGATCTATCCGTGATGGACCGGTTGCTTGACGTGCTGGCGTCGCCGTACGACCACGCCAGAGACCAGGAGGCGTTCAGTCGTCAGCCGGACGAAGGTGCGCCGCGTTACCGCACGTTCTGCGGGACGTAGTGGCGTGTCTAGAACGCTTTTCGAGTCGATGTAGCCTGCGGTCCTTCGCACTGAAGTATCGTTGTCGCGTGAGCGACGAGCGCGTCATTGAGACGCAGACCCACGGCCGATACCTGATTGACGTCGCACCCGGCCATCCCACTCGGCCGCTTGTGGTCGGGTTCCACGGCTACGGTGAACACGCGGCGACTCAACTCGATCGGTTACGAACGCTGCGCGGATCGGCGTTATGGGACCTGGTTTCCGTGCAGGCCTTGCATCGCTTCTACCGCCGAAACGGCGAGGTGACCGTGGCCAGCTGGATGACCCGTGAGGATCGCGACGCGATGATTTCCGACAACATCGCCTATACCGACAATGTGCTGAACGCCGTTGCTCGGGAAGTGGGCGAGCCGGCCGCCATCGTCTGTGTCGGCTTCTCGCAGGGTGCGAGCATGGCGTACCGAGCCGCCGCGTTGTGCCGTCGCGCCGCATCGGCGGTGGTCGTACTTGGGGGCGACCTGCCGCCTGATCTCGATGATGAGCACCTGACCAGGCTCCCACGCGTGCTCGTCGGTCGTGGAGTGCGCGACAGTTGGTTCACCGAAGAGCGGTGCTCTGCCAACGTGGAGCGCCTGCGTCACGCACAGGTCGATGTCCGCGTCGTGGAGCTGGACGCTGGTCACGAATGGACCGACCAATTCACGAGGGAAGCGTCGGACTGGATTGGCGCGTTCGCATGAGATCCATCATCCACTCGGCCACCGTGCGTCGAATGCTGGTGTCGATAGCCGCCTGACCAGCCGTACCTACCCGCGGGACCTTGAACGAGTGATCGCCTCCCTCAATGACGTGGAGTGTGGCGGCAGGAACCACCGCGCCAAATGCCGGCCTCAGTTCATCTGGCGTGCCGAAGGTGTCGCGACTGCCTTGCACCACGAGCATCGGGCGACGAACGGAAGGCAGGTGCGCATCCCGGCGCTTTTCAGGCTTGCCCGGCGGATGGAACGGATATCCCAACAGCACGAGTCCCGCGATTGGCAGACTGCCGTCCGCTGCAGCGAGCTGTGTTGCCATGCGACCGCCCATTGATTTTCCGCCGATGAACAGGTGCTGCCTGGCCGACGGTATACGAACCATCGTCTCGTGTATCACCGACGCGTAGCACGCCTCGAGCACGGGCGCCCGGTCGGGCAGACGCCGCTTCTGTTCCGTATAGGGAAAGTTGAACGTCACGACATCGAAGCCGAGGTCGGCTATCGCCTCGGCAAAAGCAACCATGAAGGGGCTGCGCTGTCCGGCACCCGCGCCGTGGGCCACGATCAGAGTGGCGCCGACACTCGGGGCGCCGGACGTGTAATGCAGTGCCGTTACCGACACTCCACCTGAGAGCGCAACCTGAAACGCCTCACATCTTCTCGAGTCGGTCACGAGCCTCCGCTTCTGTCTCCAGCTTGTTGGTCACAGACAGCACACCGTCCTGCCTGACAAGCGACCGAGCCAGCATACGATCGACCTCGCTCTGGACGACACCAGTCAACGTCACCCTGCCGTGCTCGACGATGATGTGAATCGACGGGTTGGCAGAGGCTCCATAGTTCCAGAAGTTCGCGTTGCCGTAAATCGCGCGCGCTATCCGGTAGCGCAACTGGTCGTCCCACGTCGATACTGGCAGCACGTCCATCTTGCTAATGACAGCCGTGACACCGTCAACTCTGGTGACGCGCTTCATGATGTCGTCTCGCTTGTACGGCATCGTGACCTTGCCGGTCAGCGTGACGACACCATCTTTCACTTCGGCCGACACATCGTCGAAGATCGTGAACCGATCGTAGCGATTCACCGACTTCGCGACATCGTTGAACAGTTGTAAGTCTTTGCGCGGGGCGGGCTGAGCGAATGCGCTGTGCGCGCTCAGCAACAACGCCGCGAACAAGCTGACGGACGTCTTCATGACGATCCTCCCGAGTGGCAGGCGGGATATCGCGTGGGCTCTGGCATCCGCTCCAGGGGCAAAGACAGTGCCACCTGCCGCATGCGAATTGCTCGGGAGTTTGCGTGCGTGCCACGGTCTGGTTCGGCGACCTGTCCGCTCTGTAGGACGGTCGTGGGGTTGTGTATCGTTGGCTCCGGGCTTCAGGCTTCAGGAGGCGAAGGCGAGACCCAGGCCGTAGGTGATGGCCGCTTCGATGATGCCAACAGCCGTCATCTCGAGGCCGGATGACCACCATGAACGTGTGGTGACAAGCGCCTTGGATGCCCCCACCGCGAAGTGCGCGATGGTGCTGATGATGAACGAGGCGACGACCGCCGGCATTCCAACCGTGAAGAAGAAGGGAATGATCGGGATGAAGCCACCAATCGCGGTGGACACCGTAGCCGAGATGGTCGACCGAATGGGGTTGGGAAAGCTCGCCTCCGAGAGACCGAGCTCTTCGTGCACGAGCGTTTTCAGGAATTGCTTGGGTTCCTTTTGAAGCCGCTCGGCCATTGCCCGGGCTTCATCGGCCGAGAATCCCTTGAGCTGGTAGAAGAGCTCGAGTTCGAGCAACTCCTCCTGCGGGTCCGCCTCAATCTCGGCGCGCTCGCGTGCGACTTCCGACTCGTAGACCTCACGTTCCGACTTCGACGCGAGATACGCACCTGCGCCCATCGAGAGTGCGCTTGCCAGCGTACCTGCCAGTCCCGCGGCCAGCACGACTCCGCTGCCGCCCGTGTACCCAGCCATGCCCGACACGATGCCGAACACAGCGCCGAGGCCATCGTTCACGCCGTAGATGGCATCGCCGATCCACCCCGTGCCTCGCACGTGCCACCGCTCCCGGCGCAGGATCGTATCCAGCGCCGAGCGTGCAGATATCGGACCACCAGAGAGAGTTCGCAGGATGACAGCGTGGTCGGCCTCTTCGAGCTTGGCCTCCTCCGCGATCCGCTTGTCCACCGGATCGGTGAGGCTCGCCATGAGGCCCTCGTACTCGGCCTCCGCGCGATTCTCCTCCTGCTCGAGGCGATGCAGCACGACGTTCGGATCGGAGATGCGCTGGAACCACGAGAGCCCGTGCTCGACCGCCTTCCGGTCAGGCCGTCGTCCGGTCGTTGCCTCGATGCGTTCGGCCCACCGCGCGGCGTGTTTGTCTTCCTGATCGGCAAGCCTCGTGAGGATCTCTCGCCGCTTTGGATCGCGCTCGCGCTCGGCCAGATGCCGATAAGTCGTGGCCGCTTCCACCTCGCGGCGCCACATCATCTCGACGGTCGGCAGGCTGGCTTTGTCTATCGGCATGCTCGGCCTAGCCCGTGAAGTGTTCGAACACGACAACGGTCCCGATGCCGGCCGCGATGAGCAGCACCTGGCGAAGCGAGTTCCGATCGACCGTTCCACGATGCAAATCGGGGATGAGATCCGACATGGCGATGTACAGCATGCTGGCAGACGAGAACGCCAGCACGTATGGGCGAATGCCGGGAACGACACTGACCGTGCTGAACCCGACCAGCGCGCCGGCGATGCCGGCAGCGGCTGACGCGATGTTGAGAATCAACGCGCGGCCGCGCGAGTAGCCGGCCGACAGCAGGATTGCGATATCACCAACCTCCTGCGGAATCTCGTGCGCCGCGACGGCCATGGCCGTGTTGATGCCCAGTGGCACGGAGGTGAGCACGGCGGCTGCGATGATGGCTCCGTCGATGAAGTTGTGGAACGCGTCGCCGATGATCACCATCTGCGCGGCAGCCCCGTGGACCTGACACTGGTCAGTGTGGCAATGGCGCAGCAGGACGAGCTTCTCCAGCATGAAGAACACGACGATGCCGGCGAGGAGGGAACCGAGCACCTGACGCGGAGGCAACTCGGCGAGGGCTTCGGGAATGAGACCGAGCAGTGCGACGCCAAGCAGCGCGCCCACGGCGTAGCTGACCAGCCACGGCACGAGCTTGGTCCGCCACGATTGATTGAAGAGGAGCAGGCCGGAGGCGACCAGCAGTCCGCCAAAACTGCCGAGGAGGCTCAGCCCCAAGGCAGTCGCGAGTAACGACACCGCTAGATTCTA
>JBEBGB010000536.1:0-3826 GCA_040081675.1 Vicinamibacterales bacterium | reverse complement strand
GCTCCTCTCGTCGCACTATCGCAAACAGCTCAACTTCACCTGGGCCGGCATGGATCAGGCGGAGGAATCGCTCCGTCGCATCGTCGATTGCCTCGCGCGGCTGGAGGACGTCAGTGGTGGCACCGGTGTCGGCGGGCCAAGCACGGCTCGCGGCGCGACGATCGGCGCCTCGATCGACACGGCGCAGCGCATGTTCCGCGAAGCACTCGAATGCGATCTGAATACCGCGGCCGCGCTGGCCGCGGTATTCGACCTGGTGCGCGACGTGAACGCCGCCATCGACGCGAAGCAGATCGACCGGGATGAGGCGGACGCTGTCCGCGCGGCGATGAGCGGGTTCGACCAGGTCCTCGGCGTGGTGAGCCTTCGTCGGGCCGAAGACGCGCGGCCGCCGGTGCCCGTTGACGAGATCGAGCGGCTGATTGAGGAGCGCAAGACCGCGCGCCAGCAACGCGACTTCGCCGCGGCCGACAGGATTCGCCATGAGCTGGCCGATCGGGGCATCCTCCTCGAGGACAACGCCGGCGGGACCCGCTGGAAGCGCAAATAGCGGTTGATGGTCCTTGCTGTGCAGGCGCTGTGCGGCATGGCGACGGATTCACGGCAATCGCTGGGCAAACTGGGTGAAGACCTTGCGGCTGCGGAGCTGGAGCGGCTGGGGTACGCGATTCTTGCGCGTTCGTATCGGACGCGGTTCGGCGAGATCGACATCGTGGCGAAGCAGGGCGACACGATCGTCTTTGTCGAAGTCAAGACGCGGGTCGGCCGCGAGTTCGGCGGCGGCGCCGCGGCGGTCACCGGCTGGAAGCAGCGGCGCGTCACGCGGATGGCTGTGGATTACCTGGCTCGTGGACGCCTTGTCGATTGCCCGTGCAGGTTTGACGTGGTGGCCATTCAATTTGAGGATGGCAAACCGGTGATTGAGGTGTACGCTAACGCATTCAGTGTCTGAGCTGCGCAAGGATCCCGTCACCGGCCGTTGGGTCATCATTTCCACCGAGCGGCGCAAGCGACCGTCGGACTTCCACCTCGAGTCGGTCGAGATCGCGGCCGATCCTGGATGCCCCTTCTGCGAGGGGCACGAACAGATGACTCCTCCGGAGCTCTTGGCCCACCGCCACAACGGCAGCGGGCCCAACGTCCCGGGTTGGAGCCTTCGGGTGGTCCCGAACCAGTTTCCGGTGCTGCGCGTGGAGGGCACGCTCGACCGCCAGGGTGAGGGGCTCTTCGACAAGATGAACGGCATCGGTGCCCACGAGGTGATTGTCGAGTCGCCCCGACACGAGGACACCCTGGCGACGATGGGTGACGCCGCCGTCGAGGAACTGTTCTGGGCGGCACGTGAGCGGGTGCGCGATCTCAAGCGTGACCATCGTTTTCGCTACATCATCATTTTCAAGAACCACGGCACGGCGGCCGGCTCCTCGCTCGACCACTCGCACTCGCAGCTCATCGCGCTTCCGATTGTGCCTCGCGAGGTGCGCGACAAGGTGGACGGGGCGAAGGCGCACTACCTCGCAAAGGAGCGCTGCGTATTCTGTGACATCCTGCGTCAGGAGACCGGCGAAGGGAGGCGGCTCATCGCGGACAATGCCGATATGGTGGGGGTATCGCCGTACGCTCCGCGGTTTCCGTTCGAGACATGGATCCTGCCGCGGCGCCACCAGTCGCACTTCGAGGACGCCGCGCGGCACGAGTACGCGTCGCTTGCGCGCCTGCTCGCCGATATCCTGCGGCGGATGAACAAGGCGTTGTGCAATCCGCCGTACAACCTGTTGATTCACAGCGCACCGGTGAGCGAATCGACCGCCGACTACTACCACTGGCACGTGGAGATCATCCCGAAGCTGACCAAGGTGGCCGGTTTCGAATGGGCGACGGGTTTCTACGTGAACCCCACGTCCCCTGAGGAAGCGGCGACGGTGCTACGCGACGCCCGCGGGTATCATTGAGGCTGTCTTGATTGGGCCGGATCCGCTGTGGTACGCTACGGAATTGGTCGCGAGCGGGAATAACTCAGTGGTAGAGTGCGACCTTGCCAAGGTCGAAGTCGCGGGTTCGAATCCCGTTTCCCGCTCCAAATCTTCTTTGCCGTCTGTGCCCGAGATGACCTGCCTCGCTCCCGGTTCGGCCCGCTGTTGTCGCAGCCGTTCCTGAGCTGCGGCCGGACTCACTCCCGTCTCCGTTTTTCGTAGGTCCGACCGGCGCCGTCGCCAAGTGGTAAGGCAGAGGTCTGCAAAACCTCCATCCCCAGTTCAAATCTGGGCGGCGCCTCCAAACTTTACGCCCATATTTTGATTGTTTCGCTTGATGATCGCCATCATGGCCCAGTTCCTGTCCTGATCAGCGGTCTGCGTGAATTTGGGCCTATTTGTGGGGGTGAGTCCTGTCCTGCCGCTGATCGTTTCCTACACTGTTCCTACACTTGGCGATGGCCTCTATTTGGAAGAGTTTGACCGCCGATAATTGGGGGTGTAGACTGACCGCATTAAATTCCCTCGTCGGCTTTGTCTTGCCGGCGAGTATTACGATCCCAGGGAGCCGAGAGGCTCCCTGTTTTTCTTTCTACCCACCAACAAATCACATTCGGCGGAGGTTCTTCTATGCGAGTGAAGATCTTTGTGGACTTCTGGAATCTACAACTCGCGTGGAATGGGTTCCACGGCAAGGACCCGGTGGTAAAGATTCCGTGGAACCCTCGCCTGTTCGAGGTGCTGGTCGATAGCCTCGGCAAGACGGCTGTGTACGCTGGCACCCATGTTTTCGCTTCCTTTGATCCACTGAGCAAGGCCGATCTCAGACTTCGTAACTTTCTGAATGTTATGGACAGCTTTCCTGGCTACGACGTCGTTCTGAAGGAACGCAAGCCGCTCCATCACATGCGCTGTTCTAACGACGGCTGTAGGTTGGAGATCGCCAAGTGCCCTCACTGTGGGCAGGAGATCCGCCGAACTGTGGAGAAGGGTGTCGATACGGCGATCGTGACAGACCTGATCAAGTTGGGGATCGATAACCACTACGATCGCGCCATCCTCATCGCCGGTGACGCGGATCACATTCCGGCAGTGGAATTTCTAGGGTCGCGGATGAAACAGGTGACCCATGCTTGGTTCAAAGGAAGCTCGAATGAGCTTCGCAACGCCTGCTGGGACCATGTGTACCTTGACGACCTGATGCCAAAATTGATCGCTTAGATCGCCGACGTACTCATGCGGATCTTCAGGGATTCGATCGTGAGCGCTCCCTCGTAGTCCCGCGCCACGTGCATCGCGCCCAGCTGAAAGCCGGTCTCGGGCCAGCCCTCGGGATGCCCGTCAATCAGAATCAACCGCTTGTACCCGAAGCCGGCGGCGCGTACTTCGCGCACCCTACGCTTGGTCCATCAGTGGACCACGGGCGCCACGAAGACGACGTTTGGCGCGAGCGACATCGCGTGCTGAAGGAACGGTCGGAACTGGCTCCAAGGCGGGTTGGTGATCACCCAATTGACCTCGCGCTTCCAGCGCAGAAAATCACGTCGTGGAGATTCACGTCGGTATGCACTGCGGGTGATCTCACAGGTGAAGACACGCCGACCTGGCCCTCGAAGGGCGCTGGTGAACGCTCCAGTGCCCGCGCAGGGTTCAAGGATGGCGCCCTTCGGACGAAACCTGGCGACAATCGCTGTAGCCAAGGACATCGGCGTCATCACGCGGTCGTCGCCGCCGGGTGGTACGGCCGCGCGACTTAGCCTGACTTTCGCAGTTCGAGCCTCGCTCCGTCCGTTTTCACAAGCTCGCCCGTCGTAAGTCCTTGAGCCGCAACACGCGGTGTCTGGCTGCGTGTG